>CANGEH010000317.1 GCA_947452665.1 Caulobacteraceae bacterium | reverse complement strand
CGCGCCAAGCGCGGCGGCGCAAAGAAGCATGGATTTCATGGCAGAGGCCTCATAGGTTCACATTGGCGCTGAACATGCACCAATGCGGCCTAGTCTGCCCATTAAAAATCTTTAATGCGTCGATCTTGCCCAGATCAGGACAGGCCAAGTGCCTCTAGCGCCTGTTGGCGGATTGCCTTGACATCGACCTTGCCATTCGCCGCGCGGATAATCGGGGCCAGGACCAGATCGCGCGGGGCCTTGTAATCGGCTAGATGCGCCCGGACATGGGCGGCCAGATCAGACAGGCTTGGGGCAGGCTGGCCTGGCTTGATATCGACCACGGCGCAAATACGCTCGCCAAACCGGGCATCGGGCACACCGACCACCACGGCATCGGAAACGCCGGCCAACTTTTTGATCGCTTCTTCGACTTCTTCGGGGAAGACCTTTTCGCCGCCCGTATTGATGACCTGCGAGCCGCGTCCAAGCAGTTTCAGTTCGCCATCGGCCTCAACCTCGGCAAAATCGCCCGGCACACTCCAGCGCACGCCTTCAAAGACGCGGAAGGTCTTGGCCGATTTTTCCGGGTCCTTGTAATAGCCGGTGGGAATAAAGCCGGTCACAGCCACAAGGCCGCGCTCGCCAGAGCCCGGTTCAACGCGCTGGCCGTCCTCGGTAAATACGCCGACCGTAGGGCCAAGCACGAAGCGGGCGGTCTGGACCTCTGCGCCCGCGGCTGAGGTGGATCCGCCAAGACCCACGGCCTCAGACGAGCCAAGACTGTCATAAAGCATGGCGCCGGGCATATGGGCCAAGAGCCCGTGTTTGTTTTCTTGGCTCCAGACGGCGCCGGAGGACGAGATCAGATTGACGCTGGTCAGGTCCCAGCGGCCAAGATTGGCATTGAGGCAATCAAGCATGGGCGAGGCAAAGGCTGGCCCGACTATGACCACAGTTGAGGCCTTGAGCCGCTCGACCTCGCTCCAAAGCTCGGCCGGGTCAAATTTGCGCGAGGGCAGGGAGGCAACGCTGCCGCCCATATTCAGGGTGATAAAGGCCGAGAACTGGCCTGTGCCATGCATGAGCGGGCAGGCGACCAGTTGTCGAAAGGGCGAGGGCTCCAGCGGGTCCGCAATCCGCGTGCCGGCCTCGGCAAGGTCCTGCAAGGGCTCGATCGCAAGCGTGACATTGCCGCCTGCGCCCAGCACATTGAACAGGTCGTCCTGGCGCCACATCACGCCCTTGGGCATACCCGTGGTGCCGCCAGTATAGAGGAGTAAAAGATCGTCACCACTGCGGCCCCAGGGCGCTGTGGCGCGGGGTCCTGCCTGCTCGACCAGGGCTGCATAGTCTACCGCCCAGCCCGGTATGGGGTGCTCACCATCGGGGGCTGCGATCCAGAGCTTGACCTTGGTCAGGCGGTGACGAATGGCCTCCAGCACCGGCGCGAAAGAGGCATGAAAGACCACGGCCTCGGCATCGGCATTGTCGAACAGGTAAAACAGCTCATCAGCGCCATAGCGGTAATTGGTATTGACCGGGGCCATGCCGACCTTGAAGGCGGCAAAATAGGTTTCGAGATATTCGGGACCATTATAGAGAAAGGCTGCAACCTTGGCCTGATGGCCCATGCCCGCTTCAAGAAAAGCCCGGCCCAGCGCCTCGGCATGGCGGTCAAAATCGCCCCAACACACCACCCGCTCACCCTGGATGAGGGCCGGACGCGAAGGCGCACGCGCGGCGATGGTTTCCCAAACATCAGCAAAATTCCAAGATGTCATCGGCGCGCACTCCCAAGGTCTTATGATTTTGGGATAAGTAAGCAGCGATCAGGTATCGGGTGTCAATGGCTGGCGCGGGCCAAGCCCCCTCCACCGCTTCGCGGTCCCCCTCCCCCAAAGGGGGAGGATTGAACTTTTCTAAATCTTCCCCCCCTTTGGGGGAAGTACCCGCGAAGCGGGGGAAGGGGGCGTCGCCTGGCGCTAAACCAGACGCACAGGCCCTGGATATTGGCCAAGGATGGGGTCGGCGGTTACCAATAATACGCCCTCAATCTGGCTTTGCGCGGCCAATAATCGATCAAACGGGTCTTTGTGCAGGGGCGGAAGGCTTGCCACGGCTAGGGCATGGTCACTGGATATGCTGAGTTCGACATAGCCATTATCAATCAGGCCGCGGCGCAAAAGCCTAGGGTCAACCTGAAAATCTGAGCGGCCAAGGCCCTGTTTGATTGTAATCTCCCAAAGGCTCGCCGCGCTGAACATCAGGCTATTGTCGGGGTCTTGGATCAAGGCTAGGGCCGTGGGCGATAACCTGTCCGGGGCACTGGCAGCCCAGAGCAGAAGGTGGGTATCGAGCAGCAGTTTCATGCATCCAGCCCGAACAGGGCGGTGATTTGCGCCTCGCCCATCCGGTCAAAATCATCGGGAGTGTTAAACTGGCCCATAAGGAAGCCAAGGCGACGCACCTGTGCGCTCTGGGGCGCAGACATGGCGGAAACCCTGGCCATGGGCTTGCCCGCCTTGGCGATGATAAACGGCTCGCCCTGCGCCGCCCGATCCACGAGCCGGGACAGATTGGTTTTGGCGTCGTGCATGTTTACGGTTTTCATAGCGGTCTTTTATCAAACTAAGTCTAATTAGTCCAGTTGAGTCGAGGGGGGGGGGGGGAGTGAATGCGCCCCGACCAACAGAAAGGGCGGGACCTTGCGATCCCGCCCTCCTTGATAAGCTGAAATAGGCGTTTGGACGATTTAGAAGTCCATATCGCCCATGCCGCCGCCGGGCATTTGTGGCATGCCGCCGCCGCCGCCCTTTTTCGGGGCCTCGACGATGGCAGCTTCGGTGGTGATCAGCAGGCTGGACACCGAGGCTGCGTCTTGCAGAGCGGTGCGAACAACCTTGGCGGGGTCAATGACGCCCGCCTGGACCATGTCGACATACTCTTCGGTCTGGGCATTGAAGCCAAAGGTCGCGGAAGCATTTTCCATGACCTTGCCAACCACGATCGAGCCTTCAACGCCGGCATTTTCGGCGATCTGACGG
>CANGEH010000316.1 GCA_947452665.1 Caulobacteraceae bacterium | reverse complement strand
GCCCAGTCTGCCCAGCAAGGGCGCGTCAAGCCGGTCAATAAAGGGTGCCCAGAGAAATTTCAGCGAATAGGCAATGCCAACCCAGGACAAAAATCCAATAGCCTTGAGGCTGGTGCCCTCATCGCGCAGCCAAAACCCTAATGTGTTGCCGGTTAACAAGAAGGGCAGGCCCGACGAAAAGCCCAATAACAGCATGACCAGAACTTTTGGCTGGCGCAGACTGGCCATCACAAGGCCCATGCCCAGCTTTTTGGCTGAAGCTGGATTGGACTGATTGCTCATGACGGCGCCCCCGCAAATGGCCCCAGCGATTCTGGCCAAGGCTTAGCGGCGACCTTGGCCTTTGGCGGCGTCGGCGTCCAGAGCCTGATGCGCAGGCGCGGCAGCTTCACCGGCGCTTCTGCGATAGATTAGGGCCTCGGCCACATGGATGCGGCGCACCAGATCACTGCCTTCAAGATCGGCAATGGTGCGGGCCAGCCGAAGCGTTCGTGTCCAGCCGCGCGCGGTCAGGCCGCCGGCCTCAGCCGCGCGGGTCAATAGGGCGCGGCTAGAGTCATCGAGGGCGGCGATCTTTTCCAAAAGGCCGCCTTGCGCCTGGGCATTAAGGCCGCGGCCGCCGGTTTCTGGATCATGGGCTGCAGCGCGGCTAGCTTGAAGATCGCGCGCACGCGCAACCCGCGCCGCCGCCTCGGCAGAGCCCTCGGACGGTGGCGGCAGGGCAAGATCGGCGGCTGTGACCGGGGGCATTTCAATCTGCAAATCAATCCGGTCCATCAGCGGGCCAGAAACCCGCCCCTGATAGTCCTTCTGGCACTTGGGCGCACGTCCACACGCCCCCCGGCCCAGCCCGCCAACCCCGCAGCGGCAAGGATTCATGGCAGCCACCAGCTGAACCTTGGCAGGGTAGCGGATATGGGCATTGGCGCGCGCCACCATGACCTCGCCGGTCTCAAGCGGCTGGCGCAGGCTATCGAGCGCCTGGACACTAAATTCGGGCAGTTCGTCGAGAAACAGCACGCCATTATGCGCCAGCGACACCTCGCCCGGCTTGGCCTTGATTCCGCCGCCGGTTAAGGCGGCCATGGAGGCTGAATGGTGCGGCGCGCGAAACGGACGCGCCCGTGTCAATCCGCCCTTGGCGATCAGGCCCGCCACCGAATGCACCATAGAGGTCTCGAGCAACTCGGTCGGGGAAAGCGGTGGCAATAGGCCCGGCAGGCGCTGGGCCAGCATGGACTTGCCCGAACCCGGTGGTCCGACAAAGCAAAGATTATGTCCGCCAGCGGCGGCGATTTCGAGCGCACGCTTGGCCCCTTCCTGGCCCTTGACGTCTTTTAGGTCGGGCACGCCGGGGCCATCGAGCATGGGCCCAGGTTGCGGTGCGCCCAGGACCTGGGTGCCGCGAAAATGATTGATCAGGGCGATCAAGGACCTTGGCGCCAATATGGCCACATCTCCGGCCCAGGCCGCTTCTGGCCCTGAGACCTCGGGGCAGATCAAACCCAGCCCCATGGCATTGGCCGCGACGGCGGCAGGTAGGGCGCCTGTGATCGGGGCGATCTGACCATCCAGTCCCAATTCGCCAACCACGGCCCAGCCGTTCAGGCTGTCGGGCGGCACAACCCCCATGGCGGCCATGACCGCCAAGGCAATTGGCAGGTCATAGTGACTGCCCTCCTTGGGCAGGTCCGCCGGGGCCAGGTTGACCACGATGCGCCGGGCCGGAAGGGCTAGGCCAAGCCCGGCAAAAGCGGCGCGTACCCGCTCGCGACTTTCACCGACCGCCTTGTCGCCAAGACCAACAATAATGAAGAAGGGCTGGCCGCTGGTCATCTGGACCTCGACATCAACCCGCCTGGCCTCGACTCCTTCAAACGCAACCGTCACAACCCGCGCTACCATGGCAACACACCCCCACTTATCCACAGGGTGAGCAGATTTTTCAGATCAGAGCAAGAACAAATTACGAACAGGAAGTGAAGATACTTATCACTATTCTTGTAAAGCGCAGGATACTCTTCAAGATAAGGTTAATTTTTGATTAAGGCAATCCTGTCCCAAAGCAAACTCGCCGCGTCTGCGCCGCCAAATCTCTTCAGTTGCTGTGCGCCGGTTGGCGAGGTGACGTTTATTTCCGTCAGATAAGATCCGATGACGTCTATGCCTACAAAGATCAGTCCACGGCGTTTTAATTCGGGCCCAATTATGGCGCAGATTTCCAGATCGCGCTTGGTCAGTTCCACGGCCTCGGCGCGGCCACCAACGCGAAGATTCGAGCGTACCTGACCTTCAGCGGGAACCCGATTAATCGCGCCCACCGGCTCGCCATCGACCAGCAAGACCCGCTTATCGCCCTTTTCCACGGCGGGCAAAAACGCCTGGGCAATCACCGGCTCGCGGCTAATCGCCTGGTGCAGTTCCAGCAGGGCTTCGAGGTTTTGGTCATCGGCCCGCAGCCGCGCCACACCCGAGCCGCCGCCGCCATAGAGGGGCTTTAGGACAATGTCCTTGTGCTGATCACGAAAGGCAAAGATCGCTTCTTCATCGCTGGTGATCAGGGTCGGGGGCTGAAGGCCTTCAAATCCGGTGACAAACAGTTTTTCCGGGGCATTGCGCACCTCGGACGGATTATTAACCACCAGGGTCTTGGGGTGAATCCGCTCCAGAAAATGGGTGGCGGTAATATAGGCCATGTCAAACGGCGGGTCCTGACGCATCAAGACCACATCCATTTCGGACAGATCGACGGTCTGCATCGGCCCCATCTGGCAGTGATTGCCAACCTCGTCGCGCAGGACCGCCGACCGGCCCCGAGCAAAAATCCGTCCATCCAGCTGTGACAAGTGCTCGGGCTGATAGATCCATAAGCTGTGACCGCGGGCCTGAGCCTCCATCATCATCATGAAGCTGGTATCGGTGGCGATATTGATCCCCTCAATGGGGTCCATCTGGATGGCGACTTTCAGGCTCATAGGCTTTAGCTCCAGCTTAGTATTGGCCCTGGGCGGGGGCATTGCCGCTCCAGGCCG
>CANGEH010000315.1 GCA_947452665.1 Caulobacteraceae bacterium | reverse complement strand
GATCCGCCCGCGATGCGGGGGCCAGTGACGGCCTGATCCATACCGCCATGGCCTTGGCCAGGGCCGGAGAGCGCGAGTGGCAGACCGATCTTGCCGACGCCTCTGAAACCTGTCCGCCCCTGATCTTCACCGCCAACCGCGCCGAGATTGAGGCCGCCAGTCGCTCGGCCAGTCGCGCGGCTATGGCCGCCTGGGAAACGGGCCAATTGATCATGGCCTTTGCCCCTCGCGATGCCGAGGCCATTGTGCGCCTAGACTGCGCGCCGCGCGCCGCCATTGATGTTAGCCAGTTCTGGACGCCCACTGGCCTTGATGCCGAGGGCCTGATGGAGGCGGTTTCGCTCTGGACCCTGGCGCTCGAGATCGAGACGGCTTGCGGCTTTAGCGCCAATGCCAATGACGCCCAGACCCGTTATGGCTGGCGTCCGCTTGCGCTTGGCCTAGGCGGCGTTTCAAAACTCTTGACCTTGCAAACCCTGGCCTATGGCTCCGATGAGGCGGGCCTGATGGTCAGCGGCCTGTTTAGCCTAGCCCAGGCCGCCAGTCTGGAGGCATCGGCCCAGATGGCCAAGGCGGCGGGGGCCTATCTAGCGTTTGAAACCGACCGCGACGGACGGCTTGCGCAGGTGCAAACCATGATCAAGGCCTGTACGGCCCTGGCCAACAAGAATGACCTCGCCGCCATCGCCCTGCCCCGCCTGACCAAGGCGTTTGCGGCGGCAAGGGTCACGGGCCTGCGTAATGCCCAGACCTTGAGCCTCTATGCCGATCCAGAACTGGATCTGCGCCTGGGCAGCCCAGGCCTAGCGACCCGCCCCAGCGGTCCGGCGGTTACCGTTGCCGAAACCGTCGATGGCGAGGTGGTCCGCACCCTTTCAGCGTCTGTGGCCACAGCCATTCTCACGCTCGGTCTCGACCTCGACGCGGCCAGCGCGCACGTCCTTGGCCATGGCACATTAGATCAAGCCCCGTTTATCAATCCCTTGACGCTCAAGGCCAAGGGTCTGACCGATCACGAGATCGAGGCGGCTCAGGTCTGGCTGCGAATGAGCGGTGACCTGCGGACGGCCTTTTCGCCCCAGGTCATAGGCACCGGATTCTTGCGCGATATTCTCGGCGTCTCGCAGGAGGCCTTGCGCGATCCAGATTTTGATACCCTGGCCCAGATGGGCTTTGACGCACCGGCCATAGCCAGCGCCCAGGCCCATGCCTGCGGCCATAACCGCCTCGAGGCCTGGCCCGACCTGTCGCCGCAGGCCAAGGCCCTGTTTGCCGATTATCAAGGCCTTGACCCCGCCGCCATGACCGCACGCATGGCCATGACCGTGGCCGCAGAAGCCTTTAGCTGCGCGCCCAGCCTGATGAGCCTGACACTCGGCTTTCACGATGAACCGGCCCTGGCCACGCGTCTGCAAGCGGCCGGTGCGCGCGCGGGCCTACGAGCGATCCAGCTTTTCCGATCCCCCCCGCCTGAGACCCTGGTCCTTGACCTGCCTGATCTGGACGAAGCAAGCCAGGGCCGCGCAAGGGCCGCGCCAGAGCCGATTATCAGTGAACGGATCATCGAGCGGGTGATCGAACGCGACCGGGTTCGGCGCAAGCTGCCCGACCGGCGCAAGGGCTATATCCAAAAGGCCGCCGTCGGGGGCCACAAGGTCTATCTGCATACGGGCGAATATGAGGATGGCGAGGTCGGTGAGATCTTTATCGACATGCATAAGGAAGGCGCAGCCTTCCGCTCAGTGATGAATAATTTCGCCATAGCTGTCTCGATTGGCCTGCAATATGGCGTGCCGCTGGACGAATTTGTTGATGCCTTTGTCTTTACCCGCTTTGAGCCCGCCGGTCAGGTGACGGGCAATGACTCGATCCGTTCGGCCAGCTCGATCCTGGACTATATTTTCCGCGAGCTGGGCGTGTCCTATCTGGGCCGAGACGATCTGGCCAATGCCGACCCCGATGCGTTTGGTAAGGATGGTTTGAGCAAGCCCTGGGCCGAGGCCGATACGGACGAGCCCTTGCCCGTGCAAAAATTCATTTCCAAGGGCTATTCCAGAGGCGCGACCCCGGACAATCTGGTCTTTTTGCCGGTTGGTGGGCGCAAGACCGACCGCAGCCAGACCACGGATCCCACCCCGGCTGAGGTGTGCCAGGCCTGTGGTGACTTAAGCTTGCGTAGCCGTGGCGGCGAGCAGGTCTGTGACCAGTGCGGCCATATCGAACAGGCCCCGGACGCTGGCGCGGTCTAGGGTCAATCCATATTTTGTGGGGGGGAAGATTTACTGCAAATAAACCATCCCCGTCGCCCCCATTCCGCCTTCCCTGCCCCGGCGGAGACCTCGAATTCTACAGTCAACCAACCGGGAATCCCCGCATCTGTATTGAACCTAGCCGGGCGTTAATTGGATGTCATTACAGGGAATTAAGGTGCATTCGGTGCGATTTACGGCCAGATAAGATGGCAAATCGTATCAAGGGCTCTTGTTTTGATCCTGCCGCACCAAATCTCTGGCCTCGCGATCGGCCTTTTGGCCATAAGCCTTGGCCTATCGCCCGTGCCAGCGACGGCGGCGGGCAAGGCCCCGGATGTTGCGCGTGTGGTATCCTTTGGCGGGGTCTGCCTCAATTGCAATCTGGCAGGGCGCAAGCTAACCGGCGCGCAATTTATCGGGGCCAATTTTAGCGGTGCCATACTGGCGGGCGCGGACCTGCGCGGCGCCACCCTTCAGGGCTCCAACTTTGCCGGGGCCAATTTCATGAAATCGGACCTGCGCGGCACCCAATTTATCGGGGCCAACCTAGCCAAGGCGCAATTTGCCGGCGCGGTCATGGCCGGGGTAGAGGCCATGGGCTCCAATTTCGAAGGCGCTAATCTGGCCGAGGTGGATTTGAGCGGGGCTGACATGCCAGCGGTCAATCTAAGGCTGGCCAATCTGGCCCGCAGCATTTTGCGTCACAGCGACCTTTCCGCCGCCAATCTGGACAGCGTCGATGCGCGCAAGGCCGATTTTACCGATGCCGATCTGGATGCCAG
>CANGEH010000314.1 GCA_947452665.1 Caulobacteraceae bacterium | reverse complement strand
GTTTCATCGGCCGAGCCCTTAAGCGTAATAGCCGTTGACGGCCTTGTATTCGAGATAGTCGTGCAGGCCAAATTCGCCCCATTCGCGGCCATTGCCCGACTGCTTATAGCCGCCAAACGGTGAGCAATAGTCCTGGCCTGCGCCGTTCAAGTGCACACTGCCCGCCCGTAGGCGGCGAATGACATAGCGCGCCTTTTCCTTATTGCCGCACTGGACATAGGCGGCTAGGCCAAACGGGGTGTCATTGGCGATCTCGATCGCCTCGTCCGCATTGGTAAAGGGGATGATGCAGAGGACGGGGCCAAAGATTTCTTCGCGGGCAATGGTCATCTGGTTATGGACGCCGGCAAAAATGGTCGGCTGGACATAATAGCCGGTCTCAAGACCCTTGGGCTTGCCAGGGCCGCCCGCAACCAGGCGCGCGCCCTCATCAATGCCCACCTGAATCAGGGCCTGGATCTTGTCATATTGCAACTTGCTGACCACGGGCCCCAAATGCGGGCCAGGCTGAATGGGATCGCCAAGCGTCACACCGGCGGCGACCTTGGCGGCAATGGCAACGGCCTCTTCATAGACACTGGCCTCGACCAGCATGCGGGTTGGGGCATTACAGGACTGGCCGGTATTGTTGAAGCAGTGCAGGACACCGCGCGTCACCGCCGCCTCAAGCCCGCTATCGGCAAACACGATATTGGGCGACTTGCCGCCAAGCTCTTGCGACACCCGCTTGACCGTATCGGCGGCGGCATGGGCAACCTGAATTCCCGCCCGGGTGGAGCCGGTAAAGGAGACCATATCGACATCGGCGTGACTGGTCAGGGCCGTGCCGACCGAGGCGCCTGTGCCATGCACCATATTGAACACGCCGGGTGCAAACCCTGCCTCATCGATAAATTCGGCAAACAATTGGGCCGAAAGCGGGGCCACTTCGCTGGGCTTGAGCACAATCGTACAGCCCGCCACCAAGGCTGGGCCAATCTTGGCGGCCAATTGATTGATCGGCCAGTTCCAGGGCGTGATCAGGACGCAGACGCCAATGGGCTCCAGCATCAGGGCCGCATTGCCGCCCATGTCCCGCTCCCAGGTCAGGGCCTGGGCTGCGATAATGGTGGCATCCAGATGGCCGGGGCCACAAGCCGCCTGAGCATTGCGCGACAGATCGTGCGGCGCGCCCATCTCGATCGAGATCGCCGCCACCATCTCGTCATAGCGCCGTTCAAATATGGCGATCAGATTGCGCACCAGGGCGATACGCTCATCCAGGCTGGTCAGGCCATAGACCTCAAACGCCCGGCGCGCAGCGGCCACGGCCAGGTCCACATCATCGGCCTCGCAGACGGCAAGGCTGGCGACCGATTGCTCGGTCGCCGGATTGATCACATCGAGCGCTTGTTTACCGCTGCGGGGCAAGACCCATTGGCCGTCAATATAGGAATTCAACACAGTCACGGTCTTGCCTCTAGGCGCTATAGGGTCAGGGGTCGCAGACCACCGGTTAAACGTAACCGATGGCCGTCTTTTGATCTTCGACTATGGTGCGCGCGGCCATCCAATAGTGCCAAGCCGCCCAAAAGCCGGTTGGCGCTAGCACCAGCAAGGCTGAGCGCAAGGACGCAGCATCTGCACCGGCAGGGCCTGCGAAATAATCGCTCAGCCAGCCCACGCCCTGGGGCGCGATAATCAGGTTGAACACATTGGCGATCAAGAGCGCAATGGCGGTAAACATGGCCCGCATCTTGGGCGGGGCCAGGTTCTGACCAAGCGCAAAGGCTGGGCCAATATAGAAATAGATGGCTGGGATGAAGACCCACAGCATGGCGGTCGCAAGCGACAAGGACTGGGTATAGTAGGCGATGATGGACGGGATGGTGGCCAACGCCGTGACGATGGACAATAGTTTCACAATCCGGCGCGGATCAACAAACGAGGGCCGCGACAAGAGCCAAGCCGTAAACAGCGAGGCCGATATACCCATGACCAGATGGATTGGCCCAACCACGGCTCCGGCCTCACCGACATTCATATGATAGGTGCGCTGGATAAAGGTTGGGGTGAACCACATCAGGCCCCAGCCCCAAAGGGCCGAAACGCCACTGCCCATGATCACATGGAAGGCAGCCTTTTGCTTGATAAAGAAGGCCAAGGTGGTCATCAGGCTTGGCGTCTCTTCGGTTGAGACCGCATCCAAACGCCCGCGCTTAGGCTCCTTAATCGTTAGCATGATCACGGCGGCGAGCAGAATACCGGGAATGCCCAGCACCAAAAAGGCTGAATGCCAGCCATAGCGATTGGCGACATAACCGGCCATGTCAGCACCGAGCCAGGCCCCGATGGGCGCACCCAACGCAAAAATGGTCATGGCCATGGGCCGGCGCGCGGCGGGGAAATAGTCGCTGACAATCGCATTACAGGACGGGGTTCCGCCCGCCTCGCCAATGCCGACACCGATCCGGGCCAGCAGAAGCTGCATATAGCTGGTCGATAGACCGCAAAGCGTGGTCATGGCCGACCAGACCGTGATCGAAATGGCCAAGAGATTGCGGCGATTATAGCGATCGGCAATCCAGGACAGGGGAATGCCCATGGTCACATAGAACAGGGCCAATGACACACCGGTCAGGAAGGCAACGCCGCCATCGGTCAACTTCAGCTCAAGCCGGATCGGCTCCAGCACGGTCGACATGACATAACGATCAGCAATATTGATCGTATAGGCAAACATCATAATGATCAGGACATACCAGCGCTGAAAAATGCCGGACGCAGGCTCGTCTTCAATCTTGGCCGTTATTGTCATTCTTGTTTCCTTAGATTGAAGCCAGACCTGGCCCCAGGACATCACGAAGTTCAGTCAGATAGGGCGAGAAATTCTCCCACTGATCAAGACCTGATTTGAAAATAGGTTGGCGCACCTGTTCAGAACTGGCGGTACGCACGGCGCGGTCATTCTGGTGAAAATTGACACAGGCCTCTTCGAAATCGAGGCCGCAATAATCGAGGATACGCCGCACCTGACTGTCCAGATCGGCCACCAC
>CANGEH010000313.1 GCA_947452665.1 Caulobacteraceae bacterium | reverse complement strand
CTGCTCGATGAGGTCCCGCAGGACTGGTCGCCCTTCCTGCGCGATATGGGCAGGGGCTATCTGCCCTATCTGGCCGCCAATGCCTTGGCCGCAGGTCAAAGGCGCAGCCGGTTCAATACCCAGATCGAGGGCGTGGCCTATCACCTGCCGGTCAATCTGAACCGGGTCCATTGTTTGGGACAACTACAAGCCGCCTATATGGCCCTGCCGCCCTATGCGGCCAAGATTGTGCGCCAAAAGCTGGAACGGGCTGAGGCCTGGCAACCTTTCTGGCAGGTTCGCGCGCCCAAGGTCGGGTTTGATCCTGGCGACAATCTACCCTTCTTGACCGCCAAGACCGCCTGGACGCGCGGCGGGCCAAGGCCGCGCCTAGGCCCGGCGGTTCATGACGGGTATGGCCGCTAGGCGGGCGAGACGCAGCGAAAGCCAATATGGGCCATGCTGGTATTGGCGGTCAGGCCCATGCGCGCAGCGGGCCGATACCGCTCGCAATATTCCGCAGCACACAGATAGGACCCGCCCTTGAGTGTGAACAGATCGGCGTTTTGCTCGCCGATTTTTCCGCAGCAGCCCTTGGTTTGATCATCCTTGAACGGCGAGCGGGTCCATTCCCAGACATTGCCGATCATATCAAACAGGCCATAACCATTGGCTGGGTAGGCACGAACCGGGCTGGTGCCCGCCTCTTGCCCGCGCGCAAACCACCAAGGAAAAGCGCCGGTCCAGATATTGGCCATTAACTGCTCAGTCGGCTGAAATTCATTGCCCCAGGCATAGTCGGCATGGGCCAAGCCGCCTCTGGCCGCGACCTCCCACTGGGCCTCAGTGGGCAGGTCAAGCCCGCGCCAGGCCGCATAGGCAGACGCATCGGTCTGGCAGACATGCACCACAGGGTGGTCATCCCTACCCACCAGGTCTGAGCCTGGGCCAGACGGGCTATGCCAGCAAGCCCCCGGCGCAAACCGCCACCACTGTGATGGATCGGTTAGGGCAATGGGCCCCTTGCTTGCCACAAACACGCCAGACCCAGCAGGCTGCGCCCGCTCGGCCTCCGTGATCCAGCCGGTCTCGGCAACAAACGCGGCAAAGGCGGCATTGGTCACCGGGGCGGCCTCAATGGCAAAGGCGTCGAGATCGAGGCTTCGGGCTGGGCGCTCTTCAGCATAGTGCGCGTCGGACCCAATCTGATAGGACCCAGCGGCAATCACCACGCGTTCGGCAAATACCGGACTCATACCTTGATCTGCATTGCCTTCATAAAGCCCATAATCTCGACGGGATTCATTGGGGCTGTATCGACCTTGATCAGCACACGCTCAATCTTGCCGGCAAAAGGATTGGGGCCCTCATAGGCCTTCGACACCCGATTGCCGAGATCTTGGCCAATACAAAACCCGTCATAGCCGGGTGAGAACAGGACCCGGTCATACGTATGATCGCCCACCTTGCGGCCATTGATATACAGGGCGCCTGAGCCGACAAATGGCCGCGCGCGCATGGACTGCTTATATTTGACCGTTACCTTGCCGCTTGGCAGCGGCACGGAAGAGACGATCTTTTCGGCCCAGGGCAGAAGGCTGGCCTCATAAACCAGGCGGCCCTTATCGATATATAGGACATACCCCGCAGGTGCAGAGCCGTGCGCCACCAGCACCCCGTCCTCGTCACCCCTTGGCCGATCTAGCGTCACTTCCAGGCTATGCGACAAGCCGCAGACTATGGGGGAAATATCGGTCGGCAAGGGATCAATCGGTGGACGGATGTCCCAGGTCTTGCGCAATTTGCTGGCCCTTGCCTGAACCATTTTTAGCAAGAGCGGCCGGTCATCGAGGGGCAGGACATTGTGCGCCGCAGCCGCGGCCTGCCACTTGGCCTTTAAACTTTCTACCTTGTCCGGATGGACAGCCGACAGGTCATTGAGCTCATTGGGGTCATTGGCACGGTCAAACAGGGCCCAGTGATCGTCGTCAAAATCCTTGCCGCGGGTATGGACGGTCACGGCGCGCCATTGGCCGTCCTCATAGGCACGAAAGCCCCCCAGTTCGTAATACTGTTCGGTCCGGGTCGCGGCGGTGGCTGAGGTCAAGGTCTTGGCGATGCTGGCGCCCTCGACCGGCTTTTGCAGGCGGCCCTGATAGAGGTTTGGCCGCTCGACGCCGCAGGCCTCCAAAACGGTCGGGAAAAGATCCACCACATGCACAAATTGTTTGCGCACAGCGCCCGGCTCCGAAACTCGGCTGGGCCATGACACGATCAGGGGATCAGCAACCCCGCCTAGGGCCGCATACTGCTTATAGAGCCGATAGGGCGTATTGGAGGCATTGGTCCAGCCAATCGGATAATGCGCGAATGTGCCATCCTCGCCCATATGGTCATGCATCTGGGCAGCCATATCCATGGGCACAGGGCGGCCAAAGGCGGGCGCAAAAATATTGGGCGTACCCGCCTCGGTGCCCTCTGCCGAGGCGCCATTATCGGAAAACACGACGACCAAGGTATTGTCGCGCACGCCAAGCGCATCAAGCTCAGCCAGTACCTTGCCAATCGCCCGGTCGGCACCGGAAATCATGCCGGCATAGACCTCCATATAACGGGCATAGACCTGTTTTTGGGTGGCGGAGAGCTGGTCCCAAGGCTCGGCCCCAAATGATAAGGGCGGCAATTTGACCGTAGACTGAGCAATACCAAGCGCCTTTTGCCGCTCTAGCCTCTGGGCCCGGATCACATCCCACCCAGCATCAAACCGGCCCTTATGCTTGTCGCGATCCTCGGGCTTGGCCTGAAGCGGTGAATGCGCCGCCCCCATGGCCAGTTGCAGATAAAACGGCTTGTCCGGCGCCAGCAGTTTTTGCGTTCGCATATAGCTGACGGCGTGATCGGCCAGATCATCGCTGAGATAATAGCCCTCACCCCCCGCCTCGGTCCGTGCTGTGCCGTCATAGAGCGCGCCGGGATGAAAATGATCGCTGGAATGGCCCTGGTACCAATAGGCGCGATCAAAGCCGCGATGGGTGGGCCAATTATGGAACGGACCCGCAGGCCCGTT
>CANGEH010000312.1 GCA_947452665.1 Caulobacteraceae bacterium | reverse complement strand
TCGGCCCAGGCATTCATCAGGGCCTTGAGCCAGGTCGGGCTCGCGGCATAATCGGCTTTCAGGTCCACCGGATCGATGAATAGCTTCATGCGCAGATCCTGCCAGAGCGCGGACTCGCCCTGAACCTCGGCCATCCGGCCCTGGGCATTGATGAAATTGGTCTCAACCCGGTTGAAATCATCCTCAGCCTGAGCATAGGCTAGACCAAATACGGCATCGGCATCCGTGGGCCCATGAATATGGGCAATGCCCCAGTCATCGCGAGTGATCGAGACCCTTGCCGCCTGGGCCTTTTGCCGCGCGAGATCATCCGCCGCCCAACTCGGCGCGCTGATCCCAATACCCAAAACCAGCCCTAAACTCAGCCCAAGCCCCAATAACCGCACAGCCATTCCCCCATTACGATACTTATAAATACCGAAATGGGGCATTTCGCTTACCAAATCTACAGCCCGATCGGGCAAACCGTGTGCAAAACCGTCTTTGGACCTCGTTTTGGGCGCTGGCGGCTAAATAGCCGCATCCGGCCGATGGCAAGGCCTGTTCAGGATCATGATCTGGCCTATCTAGAAGGGATGAAAACAGCTCGCCTGACCGTCTGGTATGATGGGGCCTGTCCCCTATGCCTTCGCGAAATCGCCCTGATGCAGAGGCTTGATCGGCGCGGCGCGATTGCCTTTATCGATATTGGCAAGGCCGACAGCGTCTGCCCGCTTGATCGCCAAACCCTATTGGCGCGGTTTCACGCCCAAGAAGCCGGGGGCCCCATCTTGTCGGGCGCCGCCGCCTTTGCCGCCATGTGGCGCGCCTTGCCGGTGCTAAGCCTATTGGGGCAATTAGCGCGGATACCACCGGTCTTATGGTTGCTAGAAGGTGCCTATCGATTGTTCTTGAAGGTTCGGCCCCGGCTGCAAAACCTGGTTCGGCGCCTAGAGCGGTAATCTGGCGATTTTTGGGCCCGCATTCGCCAAACTGTGATAGCTTAAGCGCGAGGCGCAAAGCCCTGCGCATCTCGACCTGGCCCATCGCTGCGACGGGCTGCCAATGGGCTCCAGTCCGGAGCCCTTGACCCGTCCCCTCCAGCATTCTTCAAAGGACAAGGTCATGGCCAAGGGTCAGAAAAAATCCAATAAGGAAGTGCGTAAACCCAAGGCCGAAAAGCCAAAAACGGTTGCCGCGCCGCCATCCTTCCTCACCCCACCCCCCAAAAAGAAATAGGCGCAACTGAATGGCCCGCGAAACTGTGCATCTGGTCCAGGCCTATATTGCTGGCCGCGGGAAAAACCTGAAGGCTGAGCAAACCATTGGCTGCAAGGATGCGGCCGAGGCCCTGCGCAAGGCCCAGCGCCTGTCGGGCATCCGGCTCGGCGTCGTGGCCTATTCGGTCTCGGCCGATACCGAAATGGGCGATTATGACGAAAACCCAACCATCCTGTTCAAGTCTGGCCAGTTGCCGCCGCCATTTGACGAATAGGCCCGCGCCTTGCCATGATCGCGGCCAGGCTTGGAGTTTGTCATGATCAAGAAACGCGCCGCCCTGCTGGTTTTGATCACCAGTCTTTTGACGGGACCAGCCTTGGCGGCACCGGACGCCGATCAGACCTTTCAGGCGCTCTATACGACCGAATGGGACTGGCGCACCCAGCAGGGCCTGACCGATCCTGACAATGGCGCGGTTGCCGACCGCCTGCCCGCCATTGATTTCGCCAGCCAGACCGCGCGTCTGGCCTATTGGGACCAGACCCTAAAAGAGCTGGATGCGATTAAGCCCGATCAGTTATCGCCAAAAGCCAGGATTGATTACGGGGTCTATCGCAACCAGATTACGACCTTGGCCAATAGCCAGCGCTTTAAGGACTACGAGGCCCCGTTCAATTCCGACAGCGCGTTTTGGAGCGACCTGACCTATACGGCGCGCCAGCCCTTTAAGACCCTTGCCGATTATCACAGCTTCATCGCCCAGATGCGCGGCCTGCCCACCTATTTTGCTCAGGCTGAGGATAATATGCGCGCCGGCCTGGCTAGGGGCTTTACACCACCGTGCGTGACCCTGGTTGGGCGCGATCAGGGCGTGGCTGTGATTGCTCAGGCGCTTTCTGCACAAGACACAGTGTTTTACAAGCCCTTTGCCCAGATGCCCGACTGGGTGCCCGCCGCCCAGCAGGCCAGCCTGCGCGCCGAGGCCCTAAGTGTCATTAGTGATCAGGTCATTCCGGCCCATATTCGGCTGCTCAAGTTTTTGCGCGAAGACTATATTCCAAACACCAATCTCCGCCTCGCCGCGCAAGACCTGCCCAATGGCCGCGCCTATTACCAGGCCAAGATTGCCGAATACACCACGCTTAACCTCACACCAGACCAGATTCACACGATTGGGCTGGGTGAGGTGGCCAAGATCAGTCTGGCCATGCAGGCTACCATGCTGGAAACCGGCTTTCAGGGCGATATGCCAGCCTTTCTCGCCAAATTGCGCAGCGATCCGCAATTTTATGCCAAGACGCCGCAAGACCTGCTCGACCGGGCCGCCTGGATTGCCAAGCAATTTGACGGCAAGGCGGGCCAGTGGTTTGGCCGCCTGCCGCGTTCGCGCTTTACAATTGTGCCCGTACCAGACGAGATCGCACCCTTCTATACGGCAGGGCGCGGCGGCAATGGCGTCTATCTTCTCAATACCTATGATCTGCCGTCTCGGCCGCTCTATGCCCTAACCGCCTTGACCTTGCATGAATCGGCGCCGGGCCATGCCTTTCAGGTGCCGCTGGCCTTGGAAAACACGGACCAACCGACCTTTCGCCGTCAGGTCTATATCTCGGCCTATGGCGAGGGCTGGGCGCTTTATTGCGAAAAACTGGGGGTGGAGATGGGTATGTATCCCACCGCCTATGACCGGTTTGGCATGCTCAGCTATCAGATGTGGCGCGCCGCGCGGCTAGTGGTCGATACCGGAATCCATGCCAAGGGCTGGAGCCGGGCCAAGGCCATTGCCTATTTGGCCGACCACACCGCCCTGTCCGACCGCGAGGTCCAGACCGAGATTGACCGGTATATCAG
>CANGEH010000311.1 GCA_947452665.1 Caulobacteraceae bacterium | reverse complement strand
TTGGAGGTAAAAATTGGGCCCTGCGGCGTCATGCGCATCTGATCGGCATTAGCCTCGCCGGACAAGGTGGCGCTGTCAAAGCCGGCCCCAATCTCAACGCCCTTGGCGGCATTGATCGACATCAGGGCTCCGGCCAATTCGGCATCGAGCTTGCCATAGAGCGGTGCGCCCAAGCCAGCCGGAACGCCCTCAGCTATGACCTCGACCACGGCCCCGATCGAGGAACCAGCCTTGCGCACGCCGTCCAGATAGTCTTCCCACTGCGCCGCCATCTGCGCGTCGGGGCACCAGAAGGGGTTTTGGTCGCACTGGTCCCAGTCCCAGCGGCTGCGATCAATCGCATGGGGGCCGATCTGGACTAGGGCGGCGCGAATCCGTACGCCATCGCCTAGGACCTTGCGCGCCACTGCGCCAGCGGCAACGCGCGCAGCGGTTTCGCGGGCCGAAGACCGGCCGCCGCCGCGATAATCGCGCACGCCATATTTGGCAAAATAGGCATGGTCGGCATGGCCGGGCCGAAAGGCGCGGGCGATTTCGGAATAGTCCTTTGAGCGCTGATCGACATTTTCGATCATCAGCGAGATCGGCGTGCCTGTGGTCACCTGACCCTCGGTGCGGTCATCCTCAAAAACGCCGGACAAGATGCGTACCGCATCGGGCTCTTGGCGCTGGGTGACAAACTTGCTGCCGCCGGGCTTGCGTCGGTCGAGCCAGACCTGAATGTCTTCAGGGCTAAGCGATAGTCCAGGAGGACAACCATCCACCACACAGCCAAGCGCTGGCCCATGGCTCTCGCCCCAGGTGGTGACACGAAACAAATGACCAAAAGTATTGTGTGACATGAAAGGGCTTTTAGCCGAACCTTTTACCGAACCCAAAGCCTGAGTTTGCGCGGGAACCGATCAGAGCTCAATCCAATCGGCAATAAATTGTCTAAGGCGCTTTTGAGCCGGTGTGCCATCGACTTCTGATGCCAGGGGAACGAGCTGTACAAAGGCATCGCCCTGACCATGACCTGCGCGCGGCGGCAGGCCACGGCCGGGCAGGTGGATTAGCCGGGCCTGGGCTAGGGGTTTGGACAGCCAGATCCGATAGGGCTGATCAAACAGGCTAAACTCCAGTCGTCCGCCGCTGTGCAGCAGGCTGTGCGAGGCTTCAAGAGTCAGGCAAAGATCATCGCCCTCGACCGAAAGATTGTCTTCGGGGCGGATGACAATCTCCACTGGCTCACTTGCCAGATTAAAGCGCTCGCCGGTCCTGAGCCCGGCGGGAATCACGACGTCCAGATCGGGCCCGACCGATTGGGCCAGCCGCCGTTTGCCGCCTCGGCAGGCCTCCAGCGGCGAAATTGCCAATAGCTCCAAGCCCTGATCCAAACTGTTTGAACGGGGCAATTGGGTTTGCAAATAGCGATAGGCCAGCAGGACCTGATTGAACCGCACAGGATCGCCGCCGGGGCGGTCGGGATGATCGGATGCCGCCAGGCCCTGAAACGCGGCCTTGATGGCCTCAAGATCCGCGCCGCGCTCTAGGCCGAGTATGGCTAGGGCCTTGGGCGTGGTCAGGACAGAATGATCATTTGTCATGATCCAAGGTTGCAATATTATGGTCAATGATGGGTTAACGCACTGACTCTTGGTGCGAACCGGCCTATATCTAGGCTATGACCGAGCCCTTGATCCCTGCTTCGCCCTCTGAAGCTGAATATATTGCCGCCAGCCAATCGGCGGGACCACCCTTGAATCCGGGCGCAGACCCCATGGCCCTGTTTGCCGAATGGCTCGAAGCGGCCAAGGCGTCCGAAGTCAATGATCCCAATGCCATGGCCTTGGCGACGGTGGATAGCGACGGTTTGCCTGATGTGCGCATGGTCTTGCTCAAGGGTGTCGATGCGGGCGGGTTTGTGTTTTACACCAATCTTAACAGTGCCAAGGGCCAGGAGCTGGCGGCCAACCCCAAGGCTGCGCTCCTGTTTCACTGGAAGTCGCAGCGTCGCCAGATCCGCGTTCGCGGCGCGGTAACCGCGGTCAGTGACGCCGATGCCGATGCCTATTTTGCCACCCGTGCCCGCGCCAGCCAGATCGGGGCCTGGGCCTCAGACCAGTCGCAGCCCCTTGGCGACGGCTTTGCGTTGGAAAAGCGGATTGCGGAATTTGGTTTGAAATTTGGCCTGGGCAAGGTGGCGCGCCCGCCGCACTGGTCGGGTTTCCACCTTGAGCCCCAGTCGATCGAGTTTTGGCGCGACCGTCCGTTTCGGCTGCACGAGCGGCTGGTCTTTAGCCGCTCTGGCACCGGTTGGTCGACAGGGCGGCTTTATCCATAAGCCCTAGTGCCTGGCCCGGTTGCGGCCAAAATTGGGCGTTGGGTCTTCTTGGCCAAGCGCGATAACGCCGCGGCGGATTTCGCGGGTACGGGTGAACAGCTCTTCAAGCTTGTCCGCCTCGCCCCAGCGAATGGCCCGCGACAGGGCCTGCAAGTCCTCGGTAAATCGGCCAAGGATTTCCAGCACGGCGTCCTTGTTCAGGATAAAGACGTCGCGCCACATGACCGGATCGGATGCGGCAATACGGGTAAAATCGCGAAAGCCGCCGGCGGAAAACTTCATCACCTCGGCCTGGGTGACCTCTTCGAGATCGGCGGCCGTGCCGACAATATTATAGGCGATCAGGTGCGGCAGGTGGCTGGTCACCGCCAAGACCAGATCATGGTGGCGCGCATCCATGAGCTCGACCTGGGCACCCATGCCGCGCCAAAACGCCGACAGCTTGGCCACGGCCAAAGCATAGTCATCATCGGCGCGTTCCGAAGGGGTCAAGATCACCCAGCGGCCGTCAAACAGGGCGGCAAAGCCTGCATCAGGTCCAGACTGCTCAGTTCCGGCAATCGGGTGGCCTGGAATGACAAACACGCCTTCTGGGGCATCCTTGTTCAATATGTCGGCAATCGCGCCCTTGACCGAACCGACATCGCTGATCACCGCGCCCTTGGCAGAGTGGGGCGCAGCGGCAGCCGAAGCCTCGGCCATGGCCATGGGCGGGGTGGCATAAATGACCAGGTCGGCGCCGGTGAC
>CANGEH010000310.1 GCA_947452665.1 Caulobacteraceae bacterium | reverse complement strand
TGCTGTGCCCGATGGCGTGCTGGCAGAAATGCGTGAACTTGGCCTCTATGGCCTGACCATTCCCACCGAATATGGCGGTCTGGGTCTAAACATGGAGGAAGAATGCCTGGTCGGTATGGAGCTTGGCCGCGCCAGCCCGGCCTTTCGCTCAGCTTTTGGCACCAATGTCGGGATCGGCAGCCAGGGCCTGGTCATGTTCGGTACCGATGCGCAAAAGGCCAGATACCTGCCCGGCATAGCGTCGGGCGAGATTATCACCTCGTTTGCCCTGACCGAGCCAGAGGCGGGCTCTGACAGCGCCGCCGTCCAGACCCGCGCCATCCGCGATGGCGATGTCTATGTGATGAACGGTGCTAAGCGCTACATCACCAATGCCAATAAGGCTGGGCTTTTCACGGTCATGGCCCGCAGCAATCCCGATATCAAGGGCGGCGGCGGGGTCTCGGCCTTTTTGGTGCCGCGCGACCTGCCCGGCATTACGATTGGCAAGCCGGAAAAAAAGATGGGTCAGCAGGGCGCGCATATTTGCGATGTCACCTTTGATAATGTCCAGGTTCCGGCTGAAAACATTCTCGGCAAGGAGGGTGAGGGCTTTAAGGTCGCCATGCAGGTGTTGGATCGCGGCCGTTTGCACATTGCCTCAGTCTGTGTTGGCGTCGCTGAGCGTCTGATCAAGGACTGCGTGGCCTATGCCGCTGAGCGCAAGCAATTTGGCCAGCCGATCGCTAATTTTCAGCTGGTTCAAGGCATGATTGCCGATTGCAAGACCGAGGCCTTGGCCGCGCGCGCGCTGGTTATGGACTCGGCTCGCCAACGTGATGCCGGGGCCAATGTCACGCTAGAAGCGGCGGCAGCCAAGTATTATGCCTCGGAAATGGTCGGGCGCGTGGCCGATAAGGCGGTACAGATCTTTGGCGGCGCTGGCTATGTCGCTGATTATGGCATTGAGCGGCTTTACCGCGATGTGCGCATCTTCCGCATTTATGAAGGCACCAGCCAGATTCAGCAGGTCATTATTGCCCGCGAAACCATGAAGCGCGGCGGCTAGTCCGCCTGGCTCGGCAGTCTTAGCCGGTAAACGCCCTTAAAGGCGCTGGGATCAGCCGTCTTGCCATGGCGGGTGATTTCCAGCTTACCTTGGCGCGCTAGGCCAATAGCGGTGGCGCGGACCTGACCAAGGGCGCGCCGCCAGCCTTCGGGATCCAGGGCCTTGGCCACCGCGGCCGGGTCTATGCTCTTGCCTGCGGGCACGAGGGCCAGTTGGGCGAACATGATGTCTTCTATGGGTGAGCGCATCAGATTGGGCGGGGTCTGGATGGGCTCAATCGGATCGGTCACAGCATAAAATCCTTATGGAAGCTGGACGGCCATCCGAACGCCAATGACCAGGGCGTCATCCAGCGTCCGGTCACCGCCGGGATGGATGATATATTGCAGGTCGGGCTGAATGGCCAAGCGATCACTCAAACGAATGGCATAGGTCAGTTCCAGCGCCGTCTCGGCCAGACCTAGGCGCTCATCGGTTTGGCGCAGGCCAGAGCTTAAGCGGGCATGGGCTATGGCCAGACCCAGCAGGTCATCGGGCCTGCCGCTAAACACGCCTTGCCGCACAAGGCCTGCCCCAAAATACTGCGACAGGTTCGAGGCCTTGGGCTCGACTAGGCCTAGTCGAACCCAGCCCCGGGTCTGATCAAGACCGGGGACTGCCCCTTCCAAGATGGCATAAGCCCCGGTCTGGCCCGGCACCGGTTTCGATAGGCGCAGGTCAGCGGCGGTAAGCTTTGCCGAATTACGCCAAACGCCAATGGCCAGGCGCGTGTCCTTGGCCAAGGTCCAGTCGGCTTGGCCAATCGCCATTACGCCGTCACTGCGATTGTGACCAAGGGCGGCAAGGGCACGGGCGTGGTCTAGGTCGCGCGGTACGCCATTATAGACGCCGATCTGGAGGTTAAGGTCTGGTCTTGGCCGCGCCTGGGCCAAGATTGCGGCCGTGCCGAGGGGCCAAACCGGCCCCCCTGCCAGGCCACTGCCGGAGAGTTCAGGTCCGACCCCGTGCGCACTATTGATAAACAGGCTGGCCGTGTCATTCGTATCGAAATCGGCGTTGAGATCCAGAATGCCAGCCTTGATGGATGCGTCCTGGCCCAAGCCTTGCCTTAGCCAGGCCTGATAGAGGTGAAGGGCGCCGTCGTTTTCAATATTGCTGGCGGTCTGCAGGTCGCCAATCTGTGCGCTCAGGCTTTGGCCATTTGTCGCGACCAGACTTATTTCACCGCTAAAACCCTCGTGCCCCAGTGCCGCCCCATCAAGTCCAAGGGTTGCATCGGCCATGGACAGAGCCACCGAGCCATTTGCCAAACCCCCTTGGACATTGCGCCAAACCTCGGCCGTGGCGCTCGCCGTGAAGGTCAGGGCCTGCCGGTCTTGTTCGGCCCGGGCGGGGTTGTTGGCGAGTAGGGCAATACTGCCCAAGACAGGGACTAAAAGCGTTTTCATGCCGACTCCGGATTACCCAAGCTCTCAATTGACGCTAAAGTAGTGATAAGTATTGAAAATATCCTTAATCTAATCCTTTGTTTTTATTAACTATTGTTAAACCAGCCTTGCCAGGCTCATGTTCAAATCTAGGCCAATTGTGTCGCCAACCTGTACCGACGGGTTAGGTGGGGCATAGGCCTGCACAAGGACGTTTGGATGTTCGCCGCGATGAATTTCCAACAAGAGTTGGGTCTGGGCTCCGGCAAAGCGGCTCTGGACAATCTTGGCAAAAACACCGTGGTCGCCGAGCCGCAAGGCTTCGGGGCGAAACAAGAGCTTGGCCGCGCCGGGCGCAAGTCCCTCCGCCGCCAAGTGCCCAAAAACGCAGTCCATGCCCTGGCCGGTTACCACAACATCGAGCGCATTGATCGGCCCAAGCAGTTGGGCTGCGGATAAGGAGGCCGGATTTTGATAGCAATCTTGCGGCGTGCCGGTCTGCAAGATTTGGCCATCACGCATTAGGGCGAGATCATCGGCCATCATCAGGGCTTCTTCGGCGTCATGGGTGACGATCAGGGCGGTGGTGCCGGCGGCGCG
>CANGEH010000309.1 GCA_947452665.1 Caulobacteraceae bacterium | reverse complement strand
CTTTATCCCGCCTATAAGGCCCATCGCCCGCCCGCGCCCGAAGACCTGGTGCCGCAATTTGCCCTGGTGCGCGAGGCCACGCGGGCCTTTGGCGTGCCCGCGATTGAGCTGGCCAATTATGAAGCTGATGACCTGATTGCCGCCTATGCCACCCATGTCCGCGATCTGGGCGGCGAGGCGGTGATTGTCTCGTCTGATAAGGACTTGATGCAGCTGGTCGGTGACCGGGTCTTTATGCTCGACACCATGAAGAACCTAAAAATTGGCCGCGATCAGGTGTTTGAGAAGTTTGGCGTTACCCCTGAACAGGTGGTGGACCTTCAGGCCCTGACCGGCGATCCGGTCGATAATGTGCCCGGCGCGCCGGGGATTGGCGTCAAGACGGCGGCGCTTTTGCTCAATGAATATGGTGATCTCGATACGGTGCTAGGGCGGGCTGGCGAGATCAAGCAGGACAAGCGCCGCCAGACCCTGATCGATTATGCCGACCAGATCCGGCTGTCGCGCGAACTCGTTAGGCTGGATGTGGCCACGCCTATGCCGGTGGCGCTGGATGCCCTGGTGGTCGAGGACCCGCATGGTCCGTCCTTAAACGCCTTTTTGGAAGAAATGGAGTTTCGCTCCCTCGCCCGGCGGGTCGGGGACGGCGGCGCCGATGCCCGCGCCGCTTCCAATAATGGCAATGGCGCACGCAGCGCTAATGGCTCCGAGGCCAAGGCCCCTACCATGGCGCCGCGCCCCTATACGCCGCAAGACACGGCGGCCGAGCCGATCGTGGCCCAAAGCGTCGATACCAGCGCTTATGTGTGCGTGCGCGATCTGGCCACGCTCGATGCCTGGATTGTGCGGGCCACTGAGGCTGGGGTGATTGCGTTTGATACCGAGACCGATGCCCTGTCCTCAGCCAATGCGGGCCTGGTGGGCGTGTCCCTAGCCGTGGCCGCTGGGGAGGCCTGTTATATTCCTCTGGCCCACCGTCAGGCCGATGGGCTCTTGCTGGATGGCCCTGCCAGCCTTGACCAGATCCCGATGGATGCGGCCTTGGCCCGGCTAAAGCCACTCTTGGAAAACCCAGCCGTGCTCAAGGTTGGCCAGAATGTGAAATATGATCTGGGCGTGCTGTCGCGCTATGGCATCCAGGTTGCCCCCATCGATGACACCATGCTGATCTCCTATGTGCTGGAGGCGGGCCTGCATGGCCATGGCATGGACGAGCTTTCCCAGCTTTGGCTTGGCCACAGCCCAATCAGTTTCAAGGCCGTAGCCGGAACCGGCAAGGCGCAAAAAAGCTTTGACCAGATCGATCTGGTGGCCGCGACCGCCTATGCCGCCGAAGACGCCGATGTCACGCTGCGGCTGCATCAGCTCCTTCGTCCACGCCTCGCGGCGGAAGGCTTGCTGACGGTCTATGAGACCCTAGAGCGGCCCCTGCCAGCGGTTTTGGCGGCGATGGAATGTGCCGGTATCAAGGTGGACCAAGAGCGGCTGCGCCAACTGTCGCACGAATTTGCCATGCGCATGAGCGATCTGGAAACCAAGGCGCAAGAGATCGTGGGCCATCCGTTCAATCTGGCCAGCCCAAAACAGATTGGCGATATCTTGTTTGGCGAGCTTGGCCTGCCTGGCGGCAAAAAGACCGCGACGGGTGCCTGGAGCACAGATGCCGCCGTGCTGGACGATCTGGCCTTGACCGGTCACGCCCTGCCAAAAGTGCTGCTCGATTGGCGACAATTGGCCAAGCTTCGCGGCACCTATACCGAGGCGCTGGGTGCAGCCATCTCGCCGCGTACCGGGCGGGTGCATACCTCGTTTTCGCTGGCGGCAACCACGACCGGGCGCTTGTCCTCGTCCGACCCCAATTTGCAAAACATTCCGGTGCGTACCGAAGAGGGCCGCAAGATCCGCCAGGCCTTTATTGCTGAGCCCGGCCATGTCCTGATCAGTGCCGACTATAGCCAGATTGAGCTAAGGCTGCTCGCGCATATGGGTGATATTCCGCAGCTGAAAAAGGCCTTTGCCGAGGGGCTGGATATTCATGCCATGACCGCGTCAGAAATGTTTGGCGTGCCGATCGAGGGCATGGACCCCATGATCCGGCGTCAGGCCAAGGCGATCAATTTTGGCATCATATATGGCATATCCGGCTTTGGCCTAGCCAATCAGTTATCGATCCCACAGGATCAGGCCTCGGCCTATATCCGCACCTATTTCGAGCGCTTTCCCGGTATCCGCGCCTATATGGACAAGACCAAGGCCGAGGTGCATGCCAAGGGCTATGTCACCAGCCTGTTTGGCCGCAAGATCAATATTCCCGATATCCGCGCCAAGGCCGCTGGCATGCGCCAATTTGCCGAACGCGCCGCGATCAATGCGCCGCTACAGGGCACGGCCGCCGACATTATCCGCCGCGCCATGGCCCGTATGCCCGCAGCGCTTGCCAAGGCCGGGCTTAAGAGCCGCATGCTGTTACAAGTGCATGACGAACTGGTGTTCGAGGCGCCTCATGATGAGGCAGAGGCCGTCTGTGCCCTGGCCAAGTCGGTGATGGAAAAGGCCGCTGAACCGGCGGCCCAGATCAGTGTGCCCCTGATTGTCGAGGCCAGGGCGGCGCACAATTGGGACGAGGCCCACTAATCGGCGCTGGGCGGCCGCAAACCGCATGAACAAGATTTTGCCGCATAGGCCTGTGATTGAAGGTCTTGGGTTTCGTAACTATGGTTCCAACCGGTGGGGTTTTCTTAAACACCTCGCCTAACCAGGTGTAGAATGGCGAAAATTACGCTTGTTGACGACGATGAGAATATCGTGACCTCGGTGTCCCTGGCCCTGGAAAGCCACGGCCATGTGATCAAGGCCTATTATGATGGCGCCTCGGGGCTGGCCTCCTTGGAAAATGATCCGCCTGATCTGGCGATACTGGATGTGAAAATGCCGCGTCTGGATGGGATGGAGGTGCTGCGCCGCCTACGCCAGACCTCAAACCTGCCGGTCATCATCCTGACCTCCAAGGATGAAGAGATTGACGAGATCCTTGGCTTTAATCTGGGGGCCGATGACTATATTCACAAACCCTTTAGCCAAAGGCT
>CANGEH010000308.1 GCA_947452665.1 Caulobacteraceae bacterium | reverse complement strand
CGTCCCTTGGACGCTGGCGAAACGGTGGCAGTTGGCTTGGCCATGGATCGGCTCACAACTCTTTCAAACAATTGACGGATCAGACCAAACGCAAGCGCTTGCGGACGATACTGACCACGCCGGAAGGGTGGCAGGAGTGGGGGGACTCGAACCCACGACTTTCGGTTTTGGAGACCGACGCTCTACCAGCTGAGCTACACTCCTATAGACACAGGCCTAGACCCTTGTCAGAGCCGAGCGGTGTATCAGTACCGACCCATAAGGGCAAGGCCTGAGCTTGCGCTATTGGCCCTAGGCCATGGCCAATTTGATCGCCTCAAGGCCGGCCTGGGCTGCGCCGCCATCGGGCGCGCCGCCTTGGGCGAAGTCTGGCTTGCCGCCCGCCCCCTGCCCGCCCATGGCCAGGACCGCGGCCTTGGCCAGTTCAGCGGCATTAAACCGGCCGGTCAGGTCGGCGCTGACCGCCACCGTGACCGCCGCCTTGCCGTCCAAAACCCCAATCAGGGCCACAATACCGCTGACAATCTGCTTTTTGTAGTCCTCGGCGATGGGGCGAAGGTCCTTGCCGCCAATGCCGTCCATGATTCGAGCCATCAGCTTGACCCCGCCGACCTCTTCGATCGCGGCCGCCTCGCCCCCACCGCCGCCCATGGCCAATTGGCGCTTGGCATCGGCCAGATCTTTTTCTAGCTTCTTACGCTCTGCAATCAGGGCCTCGACCCTTAGGGGCACATCGCCAACCGGTACCTTGAACTGGTCGGCCAGACCCCGGGCAATCCCCGACTGGTCGAGCAAGAACCGCCTTGCCGCCTCGCCGGTGAGGGCCTCAATGCGCCGCACCCCGGCCGCGACACCGCCTTCGGATATGATCTTGAATAGGGCAATATCACCGGTGCGCCCCACATGCGTGCCGCCGCACAGTTCGACCGAATAGGCAGCCTCTGTGCCATGGGCATGGGCGGGGTCTAGGGCATCGCCAAGCGTCAGAACGCGCACGCGGTCGCCATATTTTTCGCCAAACAGGGCCACAGCCCCGGCGGCAATTGCCGCTTCTGGTGCCATTTCTTCGGTATGGGCGGCACGGTTTTGCCGGATTACGGCATTGACCTCGGCTTCAATCCGATCAAGCTCATCGGCGCTTAAGGGGCCGCCATGGCTAAAGTCAAAGCGCATGCGCTCGCCATCGACCAATTGACCTTTTTGCGCGACATGCGGGCCAAGCACATTATGCAGCGCGGCATGGGCAAGGTGGGCAGCCGAGTGATTGGCGCGGATCCGTTCGCGACGCTCGGCATCGACGGTTAGGCTAACAGCGGTGCCGGTCGCAAGACTGCCCTGCGTAATCTTGACCTGATGCACATGCAGGTCACCGGCCTTTTTGGCTGTGTCCAGCACCTGGGCGGCGCCACCGGGCCAGGTCATGATGCCCGTATCGCCAACCTGGCCGCCGCCCTCGGCATAAAACGGCGTGGAATCGGTCAGGACCTCAAGGGTCTGGCCTGCTGTAGCCGACGCAACCTCTTCACCTTCGCTGACCAGGGTCAAGACGGCGCCAGAGGCGGCCGTGTGCTCATGACCAACAAAGCGGGTGGACCCTAGACGTTCGCGCACGGCTAGCCAGACCTCGCCTTGAGCCGATTGGCCAGAGCCAGACCAGTTTTCGCGCGCCATGGTGCGTTGGCGTTCCATCGCCGCATCAAAGCCGTCCGTATCCACCCGAATGCCCAGCGCGCGCACGGCGTCTTGGGTGAGGTCAAGCGGGAAGCCGTAAGTGTCATAGAGCTTGAAAGCGGTATCGCCAGACAAGACCGCACCTGCCGCGAGGCCGCTGGTCGCCTCTTCCAACAGGCTCATGCCCCGGCCAAGCGTGCGGCGGAACCGCTCTTCTTCCTGGCGCAGGGTCTCGACGATCAGGGCGCTGGCACGGTGCAGTTCAGGATAGGCCCCGCCCATTTGCGCAATCAGGACCGGGGCCAGACGGTGCATCAAGGGCTCGGCCGCGCCCAAAAGGTGCGCATGGCGCATGGCCCGACGCATAATCCGGCGCAGCACATAGCCGCGCCCCTCGTTTGAGGGGCTAACGCCATCGGCAATCAAGAAACAGGACGAGCGCAGATGGTCGGCAATCACCCGGTGCGAGGGCTGGCGATCACCCACGGCCCGCACGCCGGTCTCGGACTCGCTAGCGGCGATCAAGGTGCGGAAAAGGTCGGTATCATAATTGTCGTGCACGCCTTGCAGAACAGCCGCTAGACGCTCCAGGCCCATGCCCGTATCGATCGAGGGCTTTGGCAGGGGCACGCGCGTGCCATCGGCAGACTGGTCAAATTGCATAAAGACCAGGTTCCAGATCTCGATAAACCGATCACCATCCTCATCGGGCGAGCCGGGAGGGCCGCCGGGGATAGACGGGCCATGATCATAAAAGATTTCGGAACACGGGCCGCACGGGCCGGTATCGCCCATGGACCAGAAATTGTCCGAGGTGGGGATGCGAATAATGCGGCTGTCATCGAGGCCCGCAATCTTGCGCCACAGGGCCGCGGCCTCGTCATCGGTATGATAGACCGTGACCAAGAGCTTGTCGGCATCAAGGCCAAATTCCTTGGTAATCAGGGTCCAGGCGTGAGTGATGGCCTGTTCCTTGAAATAGTCGCCAAACGAGAAATTGCCGAGCATTTCAAAAAAGGTGTGGTGGCGGGCCGTATAGCCGACATTGTCTAGGTCATTATGCTTACCGCCAGCCCGCACGCATTTTTGCGAGGTCGCCGCGCGCGGATAGGCTGCGGTCTCTGCGCCGGTAAACACATTCTTGAATGGCACCATGCCCGCATTTACGAACAAGAGCGTCGGGTCGCTTTGCGGCACCAGCGGCGCCGAATTGATGATCCGGTGATCTTGGCTCGCAAAATAGCCCAAAAAGGCACTGCGAATATCATTCAGGCTTTGCATAATCGCTCCGGTCGTCATCGGTTCTGCGGCAGGTGGGGGCCGACAGACATAAGGTTTGGGCAAGACACGCCCGCAAGGTTCAAGGCCTCATATAGAAACCCGTGGCCCTTGTCGCCAAGCAAGGAATTGGGTCCATAGGGGCAAAATGCATCAAACATGACAAAAAGGGCGCTAAACCCGCAAAGGTTTAACGCCCT
>CANGEH010000307.1 GCA_947452665.1 Caulobacteraceae bacterium | reverse complement strand
TCAGACGGCCGGGCGGTCGCGGTCCCTGGTAACAGGGGTCGAGGAAAGTCCGGGCTCCACGGTGAAAAGGCGGCGGGTAACGCCCGCCGGGGGTGACCCTAGGGATAGCGCCACAGAAAGTATACCGCCCAGGCCTTGCGTCTGGGTAAGGGTGAAAGGGTGGGGTAAGAGCCCACCGCGGACCTGGCAACAGGGACGGCATGGCAAGCCCCGCCTGGAGCAAGACCGAATAGGGACGTTCAGCCTTGGCGCTTTTAAAGCGTGCGGGGCAGGGCTTCACCGGCCCGAGACGTCCGGGTAGGTCGCGAGAACCGTCCAGCAATGGCCGGTCCAGAGGAATGATCGTCGCGCTGCCCCCCGGGGCGGCGGCACAGAACCCGGCTTACAGGCCGTCTGATCCCACTTCAAAAACAGCATATGGTTAACGCGGCAGCGGCCCTTGGCGCGCGTCGCGCGATGGGATTTGTGGCCGCTATTGGCCTGATTTTAACCAAAAACTCTGAAAAACAGATCAAAATGTCATTTGGTGTCATTGTGTCCCAATTCATCCCGTGTTAACCCCAGTCGTGGCCAGAACTGTGCCATGGCTCTGGGGCGTGGGTCTTGGGGTGCGGCAAGGGTAAAAGGGACGGGCGCGGTGTTTCTCTCGACCTTCGAGAAACAGTTGGATTCAAAACGGCGCATTCTTGTGCCGCAGGAATTTCGCGCCTTTGCCTCTGCGGCCGCCGCTGGACCCGTCCCGCTGCAAGACCTTGATGGCGTCTATTGCTTTCCAGCTTTCGAAGCCGATTGCCTCGAGGCAGGCGGCGCGGTCCTGCTTGCGCGTTACACCCGGGTCATGGGCGAGCTTGACTATGGCGACCCGTTAAGGCTGGCCTTGGAAACCTCGGTCTTGGGTGAAATGCGGCCCCTGTCATTTGACACGGCGGGCCGGATCACCTTGCCAGAAGCCTTTTGCGAAATGTTTGGCATAACCGACTGGGTTAGTATTGTCGGTCTAGGTGACCGGTTTCAAATCTGGTCGCGCGAAGCCTTTCAGGCCCACCGTGCCGCCCAGCGGCTTGCGGCGCGCGAGGGTCTTGTCGGTCTGAGGGCCCAGCAAAGGGCCGTCGGTCTAGCGGGCAACGGGGCGGGGCAGGGCGCATGACCGACCAGGCCGCGAGCGCCCCTGCCCATATCCCGGTCTTGCTGGCCGAGGTCGTTGCAGCCCTGATGCCGGGCCCCGGCCAGACCCTGCTGGACGCAACCTTTGGCGCAGGCGGCTATAGCCGCGCCCTGCTGGATGCGGGCGCAAGGATCATCGCCCTGGACCGCGATCCTAGCGCGGCCCGGTTTGCTGCACCCCTGATCGAGACGGGCCGGTTTGAGCTGGTAGAGGCGCGGTTCTCGCAATTGGCCAGTGTCTTGGACGCGCGCGCGCTGGCGCCCTGCGACGCGATTGTGTTTGATATTGGCGTATCCTCCATGCAGTTGGACGAGGCCGATCGCGGGTTTTCCTTCATGCGCGATGGCCCACTGGATATGCGTATGGGCGGCGATGGTCCGACCGCCGCTGACATTGTCAATTTTACCGAAGCCTCGGCCCTGTCGCGGATGTTTTGGGTCTATGGCGAGGAACGCGCCGCGCGGCGGATCACGGCCTTCTTGGTTCGGCGCCGGGCGGAAACGCCATTTACCACCACGCTGGATCTGGCCGAAACCGTTGAGCGGGCCGTCGGGGGCCGCAAGGGTGCGCCGACCCACCCGGCGACCAAGGTGTTTCAGGCCCTGCGGATTGTCGTCAATGAAGAACTGGCCGAGCTTGAGGCCGGGCTAGAGGCGGCCGAAGCGGTGCTTAAGCCCGGCGGACGGCTCGCCGTCGTCACCTTCCATTCGCTTGAAGACCGCATTGTGAAGGCCTTTTTTGCCGAGCGTGCGGGCCGCTTGCCGGGCGCCTCGCGCCATTTACCGCCGGTGCAGCAGGCCAAGGCCCCGACTTTTGAACTGGTGTTTAATGGCGCGCGGGCGCCTTCCGATGCCGAGCTTGCGGTTAATCCCCGCTCTCGGTCAGCCAAGCTTAGGGCGGGTATCCGCACAGCTGCGGCGGCCTGGGGGGCGGCGGCATGAGCCATTATGCGATCGAGTCCCTGTCGGCCCTGTTTGAGCGGCGCGTTCGCGGCTTTCGTCTGGTCGAGGTCGTGGGTCTTGGCGTGTTTATAGTCCTGGCCTTGGCCGTCTATTTGCTAAAGGCCGGCGCAGGGCATGATCGGGTGGAGATTACCCGCATTGATCGCCAGATTCTGGCCGAACAGGCCAATTTGCGGGTGCTCCGCGCCGAGGTGGCACATCTTGAACAGCCAGAGCGGATCGGGCACCTGGCCGAGGGCTATCTTGGTCTTGCGCCGATCCGGGCGGGGCAGGAAATAAGCCCTGAGGTCTTGTCGCAGGTGGCGATCTTGACCCAGCCCAAGGCCTTGTCGCCGAGTGTGCAGCCAGCGGCGGTTGTGCCGGTGGCTCCAATCCTGGGGTCAAGTCATTGAGGCCCGCGGATCTCGCCCATTATCGCCTGCCCCCCGCCTGGCGCTGGTTAAAAGCCTTTGTCTGGCGGGTCGAGCACGACTTTGAACGCACCAAGGTCTCGGGCAAGCTTCAAGACGATATCCGTGTCCGGGTCGCTCTGGTTATGGTGATGTTTGCCGCCGCGTTCCTAATATTGGCGCTTGGCGCGGCGCGGTTGGCGCTGTTTTCGGGCCAGACCGAGGCGGGTGCTGATCAAATTGCCCTGCCCGGTGCCCGCGGTGATCTGGTGGATCGCAATGGCCAGATGCTGGCTGTGGACCTGCCGCATTTTGGTATTTATGTCGATCCGCGGGAAATCTGGGACACATCCGAAACCCGGCGGGTTCTGGCTGTGGCCGTGCCTGAGCTGGACATGACTAGGCTTGAGCGAGCCCTGCAGGGCAGGCGCCGTGAATTCTTGCTCGGGGGCATGACGCCTGAGCAAAAGGTGCGGATTCAGGATCTCGGTCTGCCGGGCATGTCCTTTGAAGAAGAAGAGCGCCGAGTCTATCCCCTCGGCGCGACCGCGGCCCATTTGATTGGGTATTCGGGCAAGGGCGGCGCAGGCCTTGCTGGGGCTGAATTGGCGCTTGACCAGACGGTGCGCAATGGCGCGGCCCATCACGATGC
>CANGEH010000306.1 GCA_947452665.1 Caulobacteraceae bacterium | reverse complement strand
TGCAAGGGGCACAAAATCACAGCCCCATAGTCGCGCCAGGAGGCTGCGGCATCCTCGCCTGTAGCCAAGGTTTTCAGTTGCGCCTCAATCGCCGCGCACACCGCATCGGCAAAGGTGCCGTCGTCGGTAATCAGTATCGATTGCGCCGCTGGGTCATGCTCGGCCTGGGACAGAAGGTCAGCGGCGATCCAGTCTGGATTATTGGCCCCATCAGCGACCACCACAATCTCCGACGGTCCAGCCAAGGCATCAATGCCAACCACGCCATAAAGCCTGCGCTTGGCGGCGGTAACAAAGGCATTGCCGGGGCCGACAATCTTGTCGACCGGTGCAATCGGCCCTGCGCCATAGGCTAGGGCTGCCACAGCATGGGCACCGCCCAGACGCCAGATCTCGCTCACCCCGGCCGCCTTGGCCGCGGCCAGCACGGCCGGTTGCAGCTTGCCCGGCGGGGTGACCATGGCAATTCGGTCAACGCCCGCCACCTGGGCTGGCACGGCATTCATCAGCACGGTCGACGGATAGGCGGCCCGGCCACCTGGAACATAGATCCCAACCGCCTCTAAAGGCGTCCAGCGCCAGCCAAGCTCCGTGCCGGTCTCATCGACCCATCGCGCATCAGCGGGGCGCTGGCGGGCGTGATAGGTGCGAATACGGGCGGCGGCAAAATCGATGGCATCGCGCACGGCTTGCGGACACGCCGCCGCTCCGGCCTCGATCTCATCAGCGGTGACGCGCAAGGTCGCCTCAGTCAGGGCGGCGTGATCAAATTGTTCGGCAAAGCGCAAGACCGCTGGCAAGCCCTCGGCCCTAACCGCCTCGACAATCGCAGCCACGGCCGTATCGACCTGGGCCGGTGAGCCACGCGGGGCATCAAGAAAGGCGGTAAAATCAGCCTCAAATCCCGGATCGGACACGTTGAAACGGCGCATGACAAACACTCAAGCCAGAAGGGTCAGTGGAGAAGGCGGATATAGGCCGGTTTAGCCCCGTTAAACAGGGCCGATGACAGCTAAACAGGGCAGATGACAGGGCAGATGACAGGGCGCCTCGATCAGGCCTTGTGGCCGGGCCTGCGCGGCGTTGACCAGGGCGCGGACAGGTCTGCGGCAATGACATCAATGCACTCGACCTTGGCCCGCAAATCGCCGCCGCCGGCAAAGACCAGATGCACCACACCGCCCGGTGCCTCGCCTAGCTCAAACTGGACAGCCAGCAATTCCACGACAGCGCCCTTGGCCTCTCGGCGCAGGTTTTTGGTCTGGACGCTCAGCACACTGCCAAATTGCAGGCCGGTGCGCACCCGCTCCTTGGCCCGCACCCCATTTTCCCAGCGAAACCGGTTCAGGCCCAGGGTCAGGCGCTGGGCCTTAGCATCAAAGGCAATGTCGCCGACAAGCCCGACGGCATCTTGCAGAGCCGCCGAGATCACGGCCAGGTCCTCGGCGTCTTCAGCCAATAGGCGCAATGAACCCTGATCCGTCGCCATTCTAACCCTCGTCTGATGGGGCGCCCTTGATCCGGCGCACCTGGGCCCCACAGGCCCCCAGTTTTTCTTCCAACCGCTCAAAGCCCCGGTCCAGATGATAGACCCGGTTGACGACGGTTTCGCCCTTCGCGGCCAAGCCGGCGATGACCAAACTCACAGAGGCGCGAAGATCGGTGGCCATGACCTCGGCCCCGTTCAGGCGCTCAACCCCGGTGACACGCGCCTCGCCGCCATGCACCGAAATCTCAGCCCCCAGCCGCGCCAATTCGGGCGCATGCATAAAGCGGTTTTCGAAAATGGTTTCGCGGATCACGCTTTCGCCCCGCGCCGTGGTCATCAGGGCCATAAACTGGGCCTGAAGGTCGGTGGCAAAGCCAGGATAAGGATCAGTGTGCACATCAACCGCCTCAAGCCGGCCCTCACCACGACGGATAATCATGCCGTCTGGGGTGGGCTCGACCTCGACACCGGCCTTGACCATCAAATCCAGCAGGCTCTGGATAAAGCCAGACTGGGTCTTGGTTAGGCGCACTTCACCACCGGCCATGGCCGCCGCCACCGCATAGGTGCCGGTCTCGATCCGGTCAGCAATCACCGAATGGGTCCCGCCGCCAAGCCGGGCCACGCCTGTAATGACCAGGGTCGAGGTACCCTGCCCCTCAATCTTGGCCCCCATCATGGTCAGGCAATCGGCCAGATCGCCGATTTCAGGCTCACAAGCTGCATTGTGCAGAACCGTAACGCCCTCGGCCAGCACGGCGGCCAGCATGGCATGTTCGGTCGCCCCGACCGAGACAAAGGGAAAGGTGATTTCAGCGCCGCGTAGGCCGCGTGGGGCCTGGGCAAACACATAGCCCTCATGCAGATCAATCTGAGCGCCGAGTGCTTCGAGGGCCTTGAGGTGCAGATCCACAGGGCGCGCACCGATCGTACAGCCGCCGGGCAAGGACACCTTGGCATGGCCGGTGCGGGCAATCAGGGGCCCAAGCACATTGAACGAGGCCCGCATCTGGCGCACCAGGTCATAGGGGGCAATCGCGCCGAGGATTTCGGGCGTGTGCAAGACCGTCTCTGAGCCGTCGGGCCCGTCACGCTCGATCAGTTCAGCGCCAAGCCTTTGCAGTAGGCGGCCCAAAAAGCGCGTATCGGCTAGGCGCGGCATATTGGTCAGGCGCAAGGGCTGGTCGGTCAAGAGGCTGGCCGCCATCAGCTTGATCGCTGAATTCTTGGCACCGCTGATCGGGATTTCCCCAAACAGGCGCTCTCCGCCGATAATGGCAATCTTGTCCATCTGGACCCCCGCAACCTAGCAATCGATTTAAGCCTGTTTGCGGCCGCAAGGGCCAAGACGCAAGGGCCTAAGGCATTGTCAGACCCGACTTTAGCTAAGCCTAGCGCTCCTCTGACCCCGACTCAGGGGCCTTGGCGTGCGCAGGGGCCTTGCGTCGGCGCAGATTTTGCCGCAGGGCCGCAGCCAGCCGCGCCTCTTTCTCAGCCTTTTGGCTAAGCGTGCGATCGGTCATGGACTTGGTTTGGTTCGGTTTTTCGGTCACGACCCATCAGGTGGCGAAGCTTTCGTCACCGGTCAAGACGATTTTGACTTCACCTAGCGATGATCATTCGCTATAGCCGCCCCTCTTCGCCGCCGTAGCTCAGTGGTAGAGCGCATCATTGGTAATGCTGAG
>CANGEH010000305.1 GCA_947452665.1 Caulobacteraceae bacterium | reverse complement strand
CATGTTTGATCCCCAAGCCACGATGATGAACCTCGTTCCCATGGTCGTCGAGCAATCGAGCCGGGGCGAGCGCGCCTTCGACATCTTTTCGCGCCTGTTGCGTGAGCGGATTATTTTTCTGAACGGGCCGATTGATGACGGGGTGTCGGCCCTGGTCTGCGCCCAGCTCTTGTTCCTAGAATCGGAAAATCCGAAAAAGGAAATCGCGCTCTATATCAATTCGCCCGGCGGCATGGTGACCTCGGGTCTGGCGATCTATGACACCATGCAATACATCAAAAGCCCAGTAGCGACCGTGTGTATGGGCATGGCCGCGTCCATGGGCTCCTTCCTCTTGATGGCCGGTGAGGCCGGTCATCGGGTCGCCCTGCCCAATGCCCGCATCATGCTGCACCAGCCCTCGGGCGGTTTCCGCGGTCAGGCCTCGGATATTGAGCGTCACGCCGAGGACATCATCAAGACCAAGCGCCGCCTGAACGAAATCTATGCCAAGCACTGCAACCAGCCGCTGGACGTGGTCGAGCGCACCTTGGATCGTGACCATTTCATGGATGCCGAAGAATCCCGCGCTTGGGGTATTGTCGACCATGTCTATGCCACGCGTGAGGCGGCGGAAGGCACGAGCGACAAGGATAAGGACGCTAAGGACTAGGCTACCCCAAAAGCGCCCCGCCTTCCCCGCGAAGGCGGGGATCCAGAGTGGCGATTACAGGTCGAGTGAAACGGTCTGGGTCCCCGCCTTCGCGGGGAAAGCGGGAGTGGGGCAGGCCTTAGGGTTTTTGCTTGAATACCCGATAGCCCTTGGCCTTGGCGCGGGCCAGCATCTGGGTATCACCGCTGGTATCGCCATAGGCTGCCGTCAGGATTAGGTCTTGGCCAAACACCGCCTCTAGGCGTTTGACCTTTTCATCGGCGCGGCAGTTTTTGCTGGTCAGCTTGCCTGTGACCCGGCCCGAGGCATCAAGCCCGATCTGGGTACCGATCAGGCCTTCTGCGCCCAAATGTTTGGCAAACGGGGCGATTAGGATTTCGGGCGAGGCGGTGACGATCACTCTATGCGCGCCCTGGCCTTTCCAGCCATGCCAGGCTGCCAAGGCATCAGGGCGAAACAGTTTGGGCGCGGCGGCCCGGGCAAAGGCAGCGGCCGAGGCCTCCAGCGCCAGCTTGTCTAGGCCCTTGAGAAACACTTCCAAGGCCGCTGCCTTCAGCCTGCCACGGTCGCGGTGAACCAGATAGGCGAGGGCATGCGGGCCAAGCCGCACCATGCCGAGCAAGAAACCGGCCGCGCCTGCACGCCAGGCGAGAAAGGCGATAAAGCTGTCGCGCACCGTCAAGGTGCCATCAAAATCAAACGCGACCAGCATTTTGGGCGGGGCAGAGGGATTCGGCCAAGGTGCATAAGGACTAGGGGCTGGTGCGCTCGAAACGCCGTTCTCGGCCGAAACCTGCTCATCGCCCCTTTGATCTTTTGATAAAATACCCATCTAACAACTCTTCCTTAGCCTATCTGGGTGTCATACTGCAGTTTGGTAGGCATGGAAGCGGGCTTTATCCGTCGCAGGGGGTTGTGATCGTCCCCCGGATCAGGGATTGTCAAGGCCAAGACAACCCGCGGCGGTTATCCTGTGTGCTAGGTCACCGAGATGAAGTCCGGAACATGACAGCGGGTCAGGTTTGAAGCCGGTGTCGTAGAGTGAGAATGAACATGACGAAAGCCGCCAGCGGCGACGCCAAGAGCACGCTTTATTGCTCTTTTTGTGGAAAAAGCCAGCATGAGGTTCGTAAACTCATTGCCGGGCCAACCGTTTTCATCTGTGATGAATGCGTCGAGCTGTGCATGGATATCATCCGTGAAGAGCACAAAATTTCCTTCGTTAAATCCAAGGACGGGGTTCCGACTCCCAAAGAGATTCGCGAAGTCCTCGACGACTATGTGATCGGACAAGAACACGCCAAGAAGGTCTTGGCCGTGGCTGTGCACAATCACTATAAGCGCCTGAACCACGCCACCAAAAACAATGATGTCGAGCTGGCCAAGTCCAATATCTTGCTGGTCGGCCCCACGGGTTCGGGTAAGACCCTTTTGGCCCAGACCTTGGCGCGTATTATCGATGTGCCTTTCACCATGGCCGATGCCACCACCCTGACCGAAGCCGGTTATGTGGGTGAGGACGTGGAAAACATCATTCTGAAGCTGCTTCAGGCTGCTGATTATAATGTCGAGCGGGCCCAGCGCGGCATTGTCTATATCGATGAAGTCGACAAGATCAGCCGAAAGTCTGACAATCCCTCCATCACCCGCGATGTGTCGGGCGAGGGGGTGCAGCAGGCCCTGCTCAAGATTATGGAGGGCACGGTCGCCTCTGTGCCGCCGCAGGGCGGCCGCAAGCACCCACAGCAAGAATTCTTGCAGGTCGATACGACCAATATCCTCTTTATCTGCGGCGGTGCGTTTTCGGGTCTGGAAAAGATTATTTCCGGACGTGGCAAGGGCACATCGATCGGCTTTGGCGCCACGGTCAAGGATCCCGAAGAGCGCCGTACCGGCGAGATCTTGCGCAATGTTGAGCCTGATGACCTGCAACGCTTTGGCCTGATCCCCGAATTCATTGGCCGTCTGCCCGTGATCGCAACGCTGGAAGATCTCGATGAGGTCGCCCTGGTTAAGATCCTGACCGAGCCTAAAAACGCCTTGGTCAAGCAGTATCAGCGCCTGTTCGATATGGAAAATATCGGCCTGACCTTTACCGATGATGCCCTGACCGCCATTGCCCGCCGCGCCATATTGCGGCGGACCGGTGCCCGGGGCCTGAGATCCATCCTTGAAGGCATCTTGCTAGAGACCATGTTCGAACTGCCGACCTATCAGGGCGTCGAAGAGGTCGTGGTCAATGGTGAAGTGATTGACGGCAAGGCCCAGCCCCTGGTGATTTATTCCGAACGCCGGGGCGAGCAGGGCGCGGCATCCTAGGCCGCCCTGGTCCTGAAACCTGATTTACAAGACCCGTCGCGGCTTTTGGCTTGCGGCGGGTTTTGTAGTTTTTAAGTCCCGAAACACACTAATTGGGGATGGATTGGGCTAACCGCTTGAATGGCGCGAAAAAACCGCCACATAGTTTTCACGACCGTCTGATCAGGCGGAACGGCGGAGCCTTGGGCCTTTAGGGCTTTAAGGTCTT
>CANGEH010000304.1 GCA_947452665.1 Caulobacteraceae bacterium | reverse complement strand
GGCCATCCTCATCGACCACCTTCATCTCAATGCCAAATTGCAGCCGCCCCTGCCGGGTCCAGATCGCCTGGCGCATGGCCTCATCGCCCAGCGCCGCCAGTTCCGGCGTCGGGGTCGCCACCACGCCCAGCGGGCAGGTCTCGGTCATGCCCCAGATCTGCAAGACCTCAATGCCATAAGCCTCGTGAAAGGTCTCGGCCATGGCCAGAGGCACGGCCGAGCCGCCAATCACCACCCGCCTTAGGGGCTTTGGGCTTTGATCCTGCGCCTTTAGCCAGGCCAGATAATTGGTCCAGATGGTCGGCACGCCGCCGGTAAAGGTTACGCCATGGGCGACAATCAGCTCATGCAGGCTGGCCCCATCCATCTTGTCACCGGGCAGGACCAGGGCAGCCCCGCAAACGGGCGCTGCAAACGGCAGGCCCCAGGCCGTGGCGTGATAGAGCGAGCTGCAAGGCATCACCACATCAAAGGCTGTAAAGCCAAACGCACTGGCCAGACCCGCCGCCATGGCATGCAAGACCACGGCCCGGTGGCTATAGAGCACGCCCTTGGGATCACCCGTCGTGCCCGATGTATAGCACAAAAACGCCCCGGCATTTTCATCAAACGAGGGCCAGACAAACCCCACATCTTGCGCGGACAACAGGTCTTCATAGCACAAGGCCGCCACGGGTTCGGGCACATGCCGCGCCTTATCCGAAAGCTGGATAAAGGTGGTGACGGTCTCAAGCTGCGGCGCAATGCGCGCCACCAGCTCGGCAAAATTGCTATCAAAGGCCAGAACCCGGCTCTGGGCATGATTGATTGTATAGATGATCTGCTCGTCAAACAGGCGCGGATTGGCCGTATGCAGCACAGCCCCCATGCCCGGCACGGCATAGAAGAGCTCCAGATGCCGATGCGTATTCCAGGCCAGACTCGTAACCCGGTCGCCCGGCCCAACCCCCAGAGCGCTCAAGGCCCGCGCCAGCTTTTGCGCCCGCAGCGAAAGGTGCGCATAATCATAGGCCCAGACCGGCTCATCCACCAGCCGCGACACAATCGCCCGCCCCCCATGCGCCCGCGCCGCAAAGCCAAGGATTTGCGAAATCAGCAAGGGGGTCGTCTGCATCAATCCAGCCAGCATCAGGCGCTCCAATCAGGACTTAGGGCGCAAGCTCACGCGGGTTTGGGGCGAGGTGTCAAGCGCGATTGCGGGGGGCGGCGAGCTCTGAGGCCACATTCTCAAATGTTCCGCCGAGGCGAAACAGGCAATAGCCCTGAGCATCAACCATTGCCCGCACATTAGCATTGGTATCGCCCGCCGCCCGCGCCCGCGTAAATACCCAGTCCTCCGCCACCGCGTCAGACGGCCAAGCCTCCGCGCCGTTTCGCACCAACCGCCAGGCGGGCAGGTGGGCATGGACATAGAAGTGGTAGGGGGTGTGGGGCATGGGTGGCTAGCCTTAGTCGGGTTACGCCTAAGCCCCATTTACGAGGGCTAACATCCACTGGTTACGGGGGTGGCTCCAGGGGCCAAGGGACTGGATTTGCCAGGGGGTATGGGCGACGAACTGGGTCAGGTCCCGAGCCGTATAGTGAAACGCATCTTGATAGGAGAACGTCTCGCCGCCAGCGGGATGGAAATAACCTTGGTCTAACGGGTGTTCGTCTGGCGCGATAAACAAGGTGGCGAACAAACGTCCGCCTGGATGCATGACCTTGGACAGATTATGCAGGCACAGACGGATTCGATTGGCCGACAAGTGGGTAAATAAGGACTGGGCGAGGGCTATATCAAAGCGCTGACCAAACCGCTCGAAGCGAAAGGCATCATCCGCGACTAGGTGATGTCTTGGGACCCTGTCCTGCAACCCGGCCCCGGCTAGCTCAATGCCATAGCCGGCATTAAGGAGAGGTTCACTCAAGTCCATGCCCCAGTAATGTGCAGGTTCCAGATAGCGGGCAAAATGAATCCCGCCGCGAAGGCTACCGCAGCCAATATCGAGTAGATGATGCTCGGGCATTAGGCCCTGCGCGACCAGAAATTCAAATTGCAACTGGCCGATCTCGTCCCATAGGCCGCCAATCAGTTCGCGGTGTAGGCCTGCGGCGACCTTGGCCGCGAGATCAGCCTGATCATCATAAAAGCTGTCCAATATTGGCCCCCGGGGTTGGTCTTGACCTCAAAATCTCGGTGCAAGTTTTAGCGTTTCTGGGACCATCTGAAAACTGCCTAGATGCGCGGCCTTGCCTCCATGTGGCGCTTGAAATTGTCTAGGATCGCTTGCCAACCAGCCTGTTGCACTTCAATAGAGTTACCGGACTCGGCATCAAAACGCACCTGCACCGTGACGCCGCCGGGGCCATCGCGAAAGCTTATCTCGGCCATGCGATCACCAAACACATAGGCCAGCACCGCCATGGGCTCGACCTGGGTATAGGTTCCCGCAAATTCAAAGCCAAAACTGCCGTCCTTAGCCTCCATCCGCGAGCAAAAAGCGCCCCCGACTTTCAAGTCGGCCGTCGCCTTGGTGGTGTGCCAATCCTCGGAGGCTGCATTCCACTGCACAATATCGGCTGGATTGGTATAGCCATCCCAGACCGCATCCAAGGGCGCGTTTATGGTGACCTCTACGGTTATGGTGTCGGGCATAATGTGTCATCCCAAAGCCTATAATCGGGTTAGACTTTAGGGCGTAACCATCCCTCTGCCAATCCCAACGGGTTATCGTGTCGAAGTTTGCGGGCGGGGAATAGCGACGAAACAGCGCCTAGCGCGGTTACCCGCCTGTAACCCACGCGCCCCCAACGCAAAACCCCGCCGAGCATACGCTTGCGGCGGGGTGATTTGGCTGGCGATGTCTGTGTGAAGGGAAGTTTGGGTGCGGGGACAGGATTTGAACCGTTTGGCCTTGTCATCGCTCCACTGGAGCGATGCCCCGACTAGCGTCGGCCAGGCCGCACCCTTCAGGTTATGAGCCTGAGGAGGTGAGCGTCGGAAAACGATCCTGTGAATCGTTTGCGGCGCGAACGGGCTGCGCCGCATTGGCCTGTCGAATTGATGTTGGAAGAAATTTGGGTGCGGGGACAGGATTTGAACCTGTGACCTTCAGGTTATGAGCCTGACGAGCTACCGGGCTGCTCCACCCCGCGTCAATCTTATGGTCGGACTGAATTGCGCAGCCCGGAGTCTTAGTGG
>CANGEH010000303.1 GCA_947452665.1 Caulobacteraceae bacterium | reverse complement strand
TTTAGGCTTTGGTCTGGACCTGTCGCGCTGTGCGGCAACGGGCGATCTGGATAATCTGGTCTATGTCAGTCCGCGCACCGGCCGGGCGGTCAGCCGCGCGGCGGGCGAGCCCTATCGCGACAAGCTTTTAGCCCTGCCGCCCTTTATGCTGTCGGCTCAAGGCGGGCTAGCGACCGGCGATGTTGGGGCTGGCCTTGCCTTGACTGGCTATTTTCTGGAACACCATATTTTTGCGGCCCTAAACCGGCCCTTGCCGACGCCGAGAACCCGAATGATTGAGCGCCTGCGCGAGGCGGGCGCGCTTTAGCGAGGTTAGCCCCCATCCCTTAGCTATCGCCGGTACTTCCCCCAAGGGGGGAAGATTGACACGGTTCTAAATCCTCCCCCCCCCGGGGGGAGGGGGACCGCGAAGCGGTGGAGGGGGCCTAGCCAAAGGGGGAAGATTTTCCGAACGATTGCGGCTAGACACAATACACCATGAATAAGCCAGTGATTCCGCCCGGCGGCCCAGCCGATGGCGACCGCATTATCGATGAGCCCCTGACCGAAGCCTTGTCGCGGCGGTATCTGGCCTATGCCTTATCGACCATTATGCACCGGGCCCTGCCGGACGTGCGCGATGGGCTAAAGCCTGTGCATAGGCGTCTTCTCTATGCCATGAGCATTTTGCGGCTTGATCCTGAATCCTCGGCCAAGAAATGCGCCCGCGTGGTTGGCGATGTGATTGGTAAGTATCACCCGCATGGGGACACGGCCGTCTATGACGCCCTGGTGCGTCTGGCCCAGGACTTTGCCCAGCGCTACCGCCTGATCGATGGCCAAGGCAATTTTGGCAATATTGACGGCGATAATGCCGCCGCCATGCGATACACCGAATGTCGCCTGACGCCAGCTGCGGCCCTATTGCTAGACGGGATTGACGAGGACGCGGTCGATTTTCGTGCCACCTATGACGGTGAGGACGAAGAGCCGGTTGTCCTGCCCGCAGGCTTTCCCAATCTGTTAGCCAATGGCTCGTCCGGCATTGCCGTGGGCATGGCCACCTCGATCCCGCCGCATAATGCTGCCGAGCTGATCGATGCCTGTTTGCTATTGTTGCAGTCACCAGGGGCCAGCACAGCCGAGCTGATGGGCCTGGTCGCGGGGCCTGATTTTCCAACGGGCGGCATTGTGGTCGAGAGCCAGGCCTCGATGCTGGAGACCTATGAAACCGGCCGCGGCGGTATTCGCCTGCGGGCGCGCTGGTTCAAGGAAGAAATCCCGCGCGGCGGCTATCGGATCGTGGTCACGGAAATCCCCTATCAGGTCAAGAAGGCTGATCTGATCGAGCAATTGGCCACCCTGATCGAGGCCAAAAAGGCACCCTTGCTCGGCGATGTCCGCGACGAGTCAGCGGAAGACGTGCGTCTGGTCATTGAGCCCAAATCGCGCAATGTCGAGCCAGAGGTCCTGATGGAGAGCCTGTTCAAGCTCTCAACCCTCGAGACCCGGTTCCCGGTCAATATGAATGTGCTCGATGCGCGCGGCACGCCTGGGGTTATGGGCCTCAAGCAGGCCCTGATGGCATTCTTGGATCACCGCCGGGTGGTGCTGGTGCGCCGAGCAAGCTGGCGTCTGGCCAAGATCGAGCAGCGCTTGCACGTTTTGGAAGGCCTCTTGATCGTCTTCCTCAATCTGGATGAGGTGATCCGGATCGTTCGTTTTGAAGACGAACCCAAGGCCAAGCTGATCGAGATCTTTAGCCTGACGGATATCCAGGCCGATGCCATCCTCAATACGCGTCTGCGCCAATTGGCCAAGCTGGAAGAGATGGAGCTTCGGCGCGAGCATGACGCGCTTGCCGAAGAACGCGACGGGCTGACCGCCTTGCTCGGCTCGGACAAAAAGCAGTGGGCTCTGGTTGGGGTTGGCCTCAAGGCCGTGCGCAAGATCCTTGGCCCGGATACGGCGGTGGGCAAGCGCCGCACCGATTTTGCCGAGGCGCCGCAAGTCGATGCCGCCGCCGCCATTGAGGCCATGATTGTGCGCGAGCCGATTACGGTTGTGATTTCCGAACGCGGCTGGATTCGCGCCGCCAAGGGGGCTGTTCAAGATCCGTCCGAGCTGAAATTCAAAGAGGGCGACTCGCTGGCCTTTTTGGTTCCGGCCGAGACCACCGACAAGCTTTTATTGTTCGCCTCAGATGGCCGGTTCTTTACGCTGGGCTGTGACAAGCTGCCGTCGGGTCGGGGCCATGGCGAGCCCCTGCGCCTGATGGTCGATATTGATGATGCGGTAAAGATACTGGATGTCTTTACCCACAAGCCCGGTCGCAAGCGGGTCATTGCCTCAAAGGCGGGCTATGGGTTTATTCTGCCAGAAGACGAGGCCATTGCCTTCCGCCGGGCTGGTAAACAGGTGCTGACCGTTGATGAGGCGGGCGCCTGTATCAGTCTGGATGCCGAGGGCGATCATCTGGCCGTGATCGGCGATAATGGCAAGATCTTGGTGTTCAAGCTGGAAGAGCTGCCAGAAATGGTCCGTGGCAAGGGCGTGAAATTACAGTCCTATCGTGAGGGCGGACTGCGCGATGCGCTGGTCTTTACCAAGGCGATTGGACCGTCCTGGATCGATTCCGCAGGTCGCAACCGGGCCTGGACCGACTGGAGCGACTTTATTGGTCGCCGCAGTAGTGCGGGTAAGATGGCGCCAAAAGGGTTTGCGGCGAATAAGCGGTTTAGGCCTTAAGCGGTCTGATTTGCGGGCTCTGAGGCGCGGTCTCTGGCTGACATCAGCACCCAGCCGCCGGGACGCAGGATTTCCAACGGGTTAAACCGGGCCTTATAGGCCATCTTGTCGCTGCCCTTGACCCAATAGCCAAGATAGACCTTGGGCAGGTCTGCGGTCTTGGCTTGGGCGACATGGTCAAGGATCATGAAGGAGCCGAGGCTGCGCTTGGGCAAATCCGGATTAAAAAAGCTATAAACCAGAGACAGGCCATCGGCGAGCACATCGACCAGGGCGCACGCTACCAGATCACCTTGAGGGTTTTTGTCTGATGGCGCGCGATATTCGACCAGCTGGGTCTTTACGGCCGTGTCCTCGATCATGGCGACATAGTCTGGCCAGGCCATTTCGGCCATACCGCCCTCGGCATGGCGGGCGCTCAAATAGCGGCTGAGCAGGTCAAATTGTTCCATACTGGC
>CANGEH010000302.1 GCA_947452665.1 Caulobacteraceae bacterium | reverse complement strand
GAACAAAAATTCAAGCCAAAATTTTTACAGTTATTTTGATTTATGAATCGAAAAATGCCATTTTTCATAGCAACGGAACGACCATCTCATATCATAAGAGCGCAAGGGTTGACCTAGGCGATCACACCGACTGAACTCACATGTGTTAGTTTTCACTTTGGCCGCAATTGAGAGACGCCATGCCCCTGCCCTCCTCCTTCCCGCCTGAAGCCGCTCTGGTTCTCTTTTCCGGCGGTCAAGATTCCAGCGTCTGTTTGGCCTGGGCTTTGGAGCGTTATGGCCGGGTTGAGACGGTCGGCTTTGACTATGGCCAGCACCATGGCGTGGAGATGCAGGCCCGGCAGGTGGTGCGCGAGAATGTCCTGGCGGGCTTTCCAGACTGGGCAGCGCGGCTCGGGCCAGACCATGAGTTGGAGATGCGCGGCTTTGGAACGATTGGCGGTTCGGCCCTGACGACCAACCGCGAGATGGAGATCAATGAACGGGGCCTGCCCTCGACCTTTGTGCCAGGCCGCAATCTGGTGTTCTTGACCTATGCCGCGGCTCTGGCCGATCGGCGCGGCCTAAACGTCCTGATTGGCGGCATGTGCGAGACTGACTTTTCGGGTTATCCCGACTGTCGGCGCGATACGTTGGATGCGCTGCAATCCGCGCTTAATCTGGGCATGGACCGCGATTTTCGCATTGAGACGCCACTCATGTATCTGACCAAGGCCCAGACCTGGGCCCTGTCCAAGCGCCTGGGTGGTCAGGACCTCGTCGACCTGATCATGAGCGAGAGCCATACCTGTTATCTGGGCGAACGGGGCCAACTGCACGCCTGGGGCCATGGCTGCGGCACGTGCCCCGCCTGTGACCTGCGGGCCAAGGGCTGGGCCGAATGGCATGCGGCGGGCGAGCCGGGCGCGCCCTCATGAGCTATGCGGTCAAGGAAATCTTCCTCACCCTGCAGGGCGAGGGCGGCCAGGCCGGGCGGGCGGCGGTGTTTTGCCGCTTTAGCGGCTGCAATCTGTGGAGCGGGCGCGAACAGGACCGGGCCAGCGCCGTCTGCACATTCTGCGACACAGACTTTGTCGGCATGGATGGCCCCGGCGGCGGCCGGTTTGAGACAGCTGAGCACCTAGCCCAGGCGGTGCTGGCGGCGTGGCAGGGCGGCGAGACCGGACGCCTTGTGGTCTGCACGGGCGGCGAGCCCCTGTTGCAGCTCGATCCAGCCGCCATCGCCGCTATACATGCGCTCGGCTTTGAGATTGCGGTCGAGACCAATGGCACATTGCCTGCACCCGCTGGCATTGACTGGATCTGTGTCAGTCCAAAAGCCCAAGCCCCCGTGGTCCAGACCTTTGGCCAGGAATTAAAGCTGGTCTATCCCCAGATCGGCGTCGATCCGGCGCGGTTTGCCAGCCTTGATTTTGAGCGGTTTTATCTTCAGCCCATGGACGGGCCAGACCGCGAAATGGCGACCCAGGCCGCCATGGCCTATTGCCTTTCGCATCCCCAGTGGCGATTAAGCGTCCAGACCCACAAATATCTGGGCATTCCTTGAAAAAAGCGCCGTCCGTGGCGGCGGCGATAAGAGACCATGAACGCACCTGAATTTGAAATCACCAAGGCAGCGCAATTTGATGCGGCCCATTTCTTGCCCGCTGGACCGCAGGACAGCCTCTATCGGCGCATGCATGGCCATTCCTTCAAGGTCGAGGCCACTGTGCGCGGCAAGGCCGAGGGACCCGTCGGCTGGGTCTCGGATCTAGCTGGCCTGGATGCCGCCCTGCGCGGTGTGGCGGCCGAACTTGACCACGGCCTGCTCAATGACAAGCCGGGCTTAGAGAGCCCAACCTTGGAGCGGCTTTGCGTCTATTTTGCCAAAAAATTGCGGCCCGCGTTTCCGGGCCTGTGCCAGATTGTCGTCTCACGCCCGACCATCGGCGAGGCTTGCAGCCTCAAGCTCTAGCCCCCTTAGCCGCGCTGCGACCAAGGGGGCCATGATCGGCTTTAGAAGGTCACAACGGTGCGGATCGATTCGCCATGATGCATCAGGTCAAACGCCTTATTGATGTCTTCGATCGGCATGACATGGGTGATCAGGTCATCAATGGCAATCTTACCATCCATGTACCAGTCGACGATTTTTGGCACATCGGTGCGGCCCTTGGCACCGCCAAAGGCAGAACCCTTCCAGACCCGGCCGGTGACCAGTTGGAACGGACGGGTGGCGATTTCCTGGCCAGCGCCCGCCACGCCAATAATCACGCTCTCGCCCCAGCCCTTGTGGCAGCATTCCAGCGCCTGGCGCATCACATTGACATTGCCAATGCACTCGAACGAGTAATCGACGCCGCCATCGGTCAATTCGGCAATCGCTGCGACCACATCGGGTGTGACCTTGGGATTGATGAAATGGGTCATGCCGAACTTGCGGGCCATGGCCTCACGCTCGGGATTCAGGTCAACACCGATAATCTTGTCGGCCCCGACCATGCGCGCGCCTTGCAGCACATTCAGGCCAATGCCGCCTAGACCAAACACGGCCACATTAGAGCCGGGCCGCACCTTGGCCGTATTGATCACAGCGCCCACGCCTGTAGTCACGCCGCAGCCAATATAACAAACCTTTTCGAACGGCGCGTCCTTGCGGATCTTGGCCAGGGCGATTTCTGGCAGCACGGTGTGATTGGCAAAGGTCGAGGTGCCCATATAATGCAGGACCTGCTGACCCTTATAGGAAAAGCGGCTGGTACCATCGGGCATCAGGCCCTTGCCTTGGGTCGAGCGGATCGCCTGGCAAAGATTGGTCCGGCCCGACAGGCAGAACTTACAATTGCGGCACTCAGGCGTATAGAGCGGGATGACATGATCGCCGGGGACCAGCGAGGTCACGCCGGGGCCAACCTCCAAGACCACGCCTGCGCCCTCATGGCCTAGAACCGCCGGGAATAGGCCCTCAGGGTCATTGCCCGACAGGGTATAGGCGTCGGTATGGCAAACCCCGGTGGCCTTGATCTCGACCAAGACCTCGCCCGCCTTGGGGCCTTCCAGATCAAGCTGAACAATTTCAAGGGGTTTTCCGGCCTGAAAGGCAACGGCGGCAGTGGTCTTCATGGACAAGGCTCCAAATCAGTTAGGGATTTTGCCTAGACTAACATCATCAAGGGGTCCTGGACCAATGCCTTGAAGGCATTGAGCCAGTTTGCGCCGATCGTGCCGTT
>CANGEH010000301.1 GCA_947452665.1 Caulobacteraceae bacterium | reverse complement strand
TGCAGGCGGCGCAAACCTTGAACAAACCCGACACAAACGTCGCTTCTGATCAATTCTGTCTAGGCGATAGGCCTCTGCGCTGCAATGTCGTCTTTCTTATTTCCTCGCGTCGCTTATAGGAAAGTGATCCCGGCGGGCAGCGGTCTAAACTGTCAGCCTCAATTTTTTTGCAGCCAAAGGCGCGAAACCATGTCCGCGGCGACCCCACCAGCCAGCCTTGCTCAACTAATCGCCCGCCGTCCGGCCGGCCACAGCCTTGAGAACGACTTTTATACCCGGCCCGACATCTTTGAAACCGACATGGCCCTGATCTTTGGCCAGCACTGGATCTATGTCGGGGTCGAGCCTGATGTCGCAGAACCGGGCGATGTGTTTGTCGTCGATATTGGTCAGACCTCGATTCTGATCGTACGCGATGATGACGAACAGATCCGGGCCTATCACAATGTTTGTCGCCATCGCGGCGCGCGCCTTGTCGATGGCCCGCATGCCTCGGTCGGCAATCTGGTCTGCCGCTATCATGCCTGGACCTATAATCTCGAAGGCGATCTGATCTTTGCCGACCATATGGGCGAGGATTTCGACAAGTCCTGCCGCGGCCTCAAGCCCGTGCATCTGCGCTCGGTCGCTGGGCTCTTATTCATTTGTTTAAGCGATAATCCGCCAGAAGATATTGAGGCCATGGCCGCCGCCATGACGCCCTATCTGGAACAACACGATATTCCAAACACCAAGATTGCCCATTCGGTCGACCTGATCGAGCACGGCAATTGGAAGGTGACCATGGAAAATAACCGCGAGTGTTATCACTGCGGTGCCAATCACCCAGAACTGACCATTCCCCTCTTTGCCTATGGCTTTGGCTTTTCGCCCAAGACGCTGGACGAGGACGAGCTGGAACAGGCCAAACGCTATGAGGCCCTAGTAACCGAGGCGCATAATCGTTGGGAGGCCTCGGGCCTGCCCTCACGCGAGTTGGAGCACCTTGCCGATCGCGTAACGGGCTTTCGCACCGAGCGCCTGCCGATTGACCAGTCGGGCCAGAGCCAGACCATGGACACCAAGGTGGCCTGCAAAAAGCTCTTGGGCAAGATTACCGATCCAGCCCTGGGCGGCCTGTCCTTCTGGAGCCAGCCCAATAGCTGGCACCATTTTATGAGCGACCATATTGTCACCTTCTCAGTGATCCCGGTCAGCCCGACCGAGACCCTGCTTCGCACACGCTGGCTGGTGCACAAGGATGCAGTCGAGGGCGTCGATTATGACAAGACCACCCTGACCGAGGTCTGGGTCGCCACAAACAAGCAAGACGCGCATCTGGTTGAGGTCACCCAGTCTGGCCTGATCAGCCCCGCCTATGAGCCCGGCCCCTATTCACCCTATACTGAAGGCTTGGTTGAGAAGTTTTGCCAATGGTATATTGGCCGCCTGACCGCCCATCTTGAGACCGTGGCATGAGCCTTGATCCGGGCGCGCCTGCGCCGCAATGGAATCCTGATCAGGACGAGACCCTAGTCTGCTGCGCGGTTCGCCAAGAGACCCACGACGTCAAGACCTTCATTTTTCAGGCAGAGCAGCCGCGCCAATTCCATTATCAGCCCGGCCAGTTCATGACCTTTGCGCTCCAGATTGGCGGCGAAGAGACCCTCCGTTGCTATACCCTGTCCTCGACCCCGACCCGGCCCGATCGGGTCTCAATCACGGTCAAGCGTATAGGCGATGGGCCAGCCTCGTCCTGGCTGCATGAGAATCTGCGCCCCGGGGTCAGCCTCAAGGCGCTTGGTCCCATGGGTGATTTTTTCTGTGAGGCCAAGGCGGGCGCGAAATATCTGTTCTTGTCCGCCGGCAGCGGTATCACGCCCCTGATGTCCATGACCCGCAGCCATCATGATCTGGCCAGCGGCGCCGATATTGCCTTTGTCCATAGCGCGCGCGCGCCGGCTGACCTGATCTTCCGCGATGAGTTGGACCTCATGGCCAAGACGGCGCCGGGCCTGACAGTGACCGCGATTTGCGAAACAGATAGTGAGGCTGAGACCTGGGCCGGGCATAATGGCCGGATTGACCTGGCCAAGCTCCAGGCCATTGCCCCAGATTTTCGTGAGCGCGAGGTCTATATTTGCGGCCCAGCGCCCTATATGGCCGCGGTCAAGACCCTGCTGGAAAACGCAGGCTATGACCTGGCCCGGTATCATTCCGAGAGCTTTGATTTTGGCGAGCTGAGTGCGGCGTCTGAACCAGAAGTCTCGACCTCTACCGAAGGCTTCAGCGTCGAGTTCAAACTAACCCGCCGCACCATTACCATTGCACCGGACAAGTTCATCCTCGCCGCCGCCAAGGCCGAAGGCATGCGCCTGCCGTCTTCCTGCACCAAGGGCATGTGCGGCACGTGCAAGTGCAAGCTGGTGTCTGGAACCGTCGAAATGACTCCGGCTGGCGGCATTCGCCAGCGCGAGATCGATCAAGGCATGATCCTGATCTGCTGCGCCAAGCCCACCAGCGATCTGGTGATCGAGCGCTAGAAAGGCCCCCTTCCCCGGCTATCGCCGGTACTTCCCCCAAGGGGGGAAGATTTATCAGTTCTAAATCCTCCCCCCTTGGGGGAGGGGGACCGCGAAGCGGTGGAGGGGGCAGCTCTGGCGTCGCCCCCCTACCCCCGCGTCGCGGGTACTTCCCCCAGAGGGGGAAGATTATCAGCGGTTACACGCCCCGCAGGGCATTGTTTTCCGGATCAAACGGCGAGTCCGCAATTACTGTGACCTTGCGGCGTTCGCCCAGGATCACGATCTCGAACTCAGTGCCGATGGCTGCCAGATCGGGCCGCACCATGGCCAAGGCCAAGGACTTGTTCACCCGCCAGCCATAACCGCCAGACGTTGCGCGGCCAATCAGCTCATCACCCAGATATAAGGGCTCTGATCCGCGCGCATCGGCATCGGTGACGCCATGCACTTCCAAGGTGACCGCCGTATTGGCAAGGCCGCGTTCCTTCCAGGCCAGCAAGGCTTCCTTACCGAAGAAGCCCGGCTTTTTCAGCGAGATAAAGCGGCTAAGGCCCGATTCGTGCGCCGAATACTCAATCGACAGCTCGCGCGGGATCAGCTTGTAGGACTTTTCAAGTCGCATGGAATCCATGGTCCGGATACCGAACGGCTTGATGTCGAATTCCTCGCCCGCTTCCATCAGCTTATCAAAGATATAGTTTTGCATCTC
>CANGEH010000300.1 GCA_947452665.1 Caulobacteraceae bacterium | reverse complement strand
GCCAAGCCCGCTTGCGCCTTCAAGTCGGCCATAAAGCCGCCCATAGCGGTCCATGGCAGGGCCGCATGATGTTTGACGGGGGCGACCTTGGAGCGCTTGGGCAGGGCATTGGATAAATGGCCGCGCCAACGGGCAGGGTTGTCTGCAGAGCGCCAATCCAAGGTGCGGGCATAATCTATGATGGATTCAATCCGCCCGCGAACGCGTGAAGCGGTTTCGGGCTTGGTCCGCCAGATCGGTTCAAGGATCGCAAGAACCTCGCCCGTTTCGATCTCCGCAACCGGAATGTCGCCAATGACCGGATAGGCATAGGTCGCCATGGTATTGCGCCATTGCATCTTATGCTTGGCGTTTTGCAATCCCGCCTCGTGCGCGTCCATGAACTTCTCAGCCACATCACGAAAGGTGATAGCCTTGACCAAGGCCTTTTGGGCTTCAGCCTTCATGGCCTTGGTATTGGCAAGGCGCTGGTCTAGCGGATCAATACCGGCACGAACCTGCTTATAAAGCGCTCCGGCATGTTCCCGGGCATCCGCTAGCGGGATTTCGCCGTCACCGTAACCTGCGCGGCCTAGGCCCATCTCGCGCATCTTGCCGCCCGCAGGCGTATAGCGAAACACCCAGAACTTGGAATCTGCGGACCTGACCAAAAGGTAAAGCCCATTCCCGTCGCCATAGCGTCCAGGCTTGGCGGTCTTAACCGCCGCCGCCGTTAGTCCTGCAGCTTTCCGTGCCATGCTGGGCTCCGCTTCATTAGGGGATAAAAGCCATCCCCTAATCTGTCCCCTAAATGTATGGCTGAACGAGCGCGAACGCAAGAGTATGGTCCCGGACATGAAATGCCCGATAACTCTTGATTTACAAGGAAATTTGGAAGGTTCGGTGGTTGGCGGCGATCACTGGCGAATGGTGATCTGGCGGACAGAGTGGGATTCGAACCCACGGTGAGCTTCCACCCACGGCGGTTTTCAAGACCGCTGCCTTCAACCACTCGGCCATCTGTCCATTGCCAGGGCGGAATTGGAATTCCGCGGCGGGCGGACTGTCTGTAGCGGTTGATTGGCTCGGCGCAAAGGGGCAAATTTGCTCTGTCGCCCGTCGGGGCGGGGGGCAATTTTCAAGATGGGCCAATGAGGGCGAATGTTTAGTTGCCCTTGCAGGGCTGGAATCAGCCTAGGCTTTGACATTCATATGTGGTTTGGAGGCTGATATGCAGTCCGATCTTGTTGCGACACGGTCCTTAAAGCTGCGGGGCGTGACGCATTGGCTTCGGGTTTCGGCCCTGATTGGCGTGGCCCTTGCGGTTAGCGGCTGTATATCCATCAAACCTTTTTCCAATCGGGCCAATTATCCGGTCTCGCGCGAAAGCAAGGTTGCGCCAGATCGTCCGACCTTTGGCGACCAGGCCCTGGGCAAGTATAAGATTGGCAATCCCTATAAGATTGAAGGGGTCTGGTATGTGCCCGCCGACCAGCCCGATTATGACGATGTTGGGATGGCGTCCTGGTATGGCGGTGACTTCCACAACAAATTGACGGCCAATGGCGAAATGTTCGACATGAACGCCTTTTCCGCGGCGCATAAGACCCTGCCCATGCCCTCGATTGTTGAGGTAACCAACCTGGACAATGGCAAAAAAATGCGGCTTAGGATCAATGATCGCGGCCCCTTTGTCGGCGAGCGGATTATTGATGTCTCGCGGGCCGCAGCCGTAGCGCTTGGTTTTAATCAGCAGGGCCTTGCCAAGGTGCGTGTGCGCTATATTGGCCCAGCCAAGCTCTTGGGGCCGTCCGATCTGGCCTCTGGCGATACAACGGCGCCGTCCTCGCCCTATTATGCCACTAATCCTGAATATCAGCCCTCGCCTGATACCATGGCCGAGCAGGACATCGCCCCCATTCCGCTGGGCGGGGCGCCTGCCCCAGTACCTGCTCCTGCGCCTGGTTATGGGGCCTCGTCCTCCGGGATCAGCGCCACCCAATTGCCGCCCTTGCAGAACGCCACCACTGTTTCGGACTATCCCTACGCCGCCCCACCCCAGGCACCTGAATATGCGGTTCAGTCCATGGCGCCCGAGCCCGAGGCGCCAGCGCCTGCACCGCCTCAGCCGCGTTCACCGCAATACACGCCGCCGGCGTCAGGCCCCTACCAAGTGGTTGTCGGTGCTTTCGCCAGTCAGGCCTCGGCACAGACGCTTGCCCAGCAGTTGGGCGGTATGGGGCAGGCCAGCCTTGTTCCCGTCGATCGGGCGGGCCAGACCCTTTACCGCGTCGTGGTCAATGGCCTGTCCGACGAGACCCAGGCGCGTATTGTCCAGGAACGCGCCATCAGCATGGGCTTGACCGATGCGCGCATGGTGGGGCCCTGATCATGCCCGTTTTGTTGCGAACGGCCCTTGTCTTGATCCTTAATCACGCCAATCTAGACGCGTGACCACCGGGCATTTTATCAGTTTTGAAGGCGGGGAGGGGGCTGGCAAGTCCACCCAAATTCGTCGATTGGCAGAGCGGCTAAGGCAGCTTGGCCATTCTGTTGTCGTAACCAGAGAGCCGGGCGGATCCGCCGGGGCGGAGTCTATTCGGGATCTGTTGGTCAATGGCCCGGTCGAGCGTTGGTCACCCCTGACCGAGACCTTGCTGATGTATGCCGCGCGCCGTGACCATATTGAGCGCGTGATTGCGCCTGCGCTCGCTCAGCGCTCTGTGGTCCTGTGCGACCGGTTCCACGATTCCACCCGGGCCTATCAGGGCGCAGGCGGCGGTGTGTCGGAAGACCTTATCTCGGCGCTGGAGCAGGCTTGTCTGGACACGATCCGCCCCAGCCTGACCCTGATCCTGGATCTCACCGTTGCCGAGGGTCTGGCCCGGGCCGCCGGACGCGGTGCGGTGGAAGCGCGGTTCGAGGCCAAGGGCGAGGCGTTTCATGCCCGTCTGCGCTCGGGTTTTTTGGCCATAGCCAAGGCCGAACCAGAGCGCTGCTGCGTGATTGACGCGGCCCAGTCTATGGATGCGGTCGAGGCGGCGATCTGGCAAAGGGTGCAGGCGCATCTGGCGACCCGTCGGCCATGAGCGAGGACAGTCTCCATCCGCGCGATACCTATGGTCTGGATGGGGCCCAGGTCGCAGAACAGGCCCTGATCGACAGTCTGGCGCGCGGGCGCATGCATCATGCCTGGCTCTTGATCGGGCCAGAAGGGGTGGGCAAGGCAACCTTTGCCTATC
>CANGEH010000299.1 GCA_947452665.1 Caulobacteraceae bacterium | reverse complement strand
TCGACCATTTCACCGGCCTGAACCTTGTCCAGACCATAGACGCGGGCAATACCATCGCCCACGGACAGAACCTGACCAACGTCGGAGACGTCGGCCTCTTCGCCAAACTTGGCGATCTGTGACTTCAGAATCGCCGAAATCTCAGCTGCGCGGATATCCATGCCAGAAACCTTTTAGACTTAAGCCCGTTTCAGGGCGAACTTGAGGGAGTCGAGCTTCGAGCGCAGCGAAGCGTCGAACAGACGGGATCCAACCCGCACCTTGATGCCGCCAAGCAGGGCAGGATCGATGCGGGTTTCAATTTCAGGGGCCTTACCCAGGGCCTGTTGCAAGGCCGAAGCCACAGACTTGGCCTGGGCGGCGGTCATCTTGACGGCGGTCACAACCTCGGCCGTGACCACGCCGCGCTCGGCGGCCGATAGGGCCTCAAACGCAGTAATGATCGAGGCCAGGGCCGCTGTTCTTTGGCTTTGCGCCAAGAATCCGAGGAATTTTTTGGTAATATCGCCAAGCTCAGCCTTATCGGCCAGGGCCAACAGGACCTTACCCTTAACGTCTGACTTAAAGATCGGCGAGGGCAAGAGGCGGCGCAGATCGGCGCTCTCAGCCAACATGACCTTCAAGGCCTTCAGATCGGCCTCAACGGCGCTCAAGGCATCATTATCCTTGGCCAAACCAAACAGGGCCAGGGCATAGCGCGCCCCTACTTCCGTCGTCTTAGAATCGTCCGCCACTAAATCATCCGTCCGATACGTTTTGGCCCCGCCCGCAAGATGCGCTTGCCGTTGGGGATTGATGGCCTGCCAGACCGATAAAAGGCCTGACTGCGCGGGGGAAATACAAGGGCTAGGCGACCGTAATAAGGCCCCCTCTCCAAAAGTCGGGCGGGACATAGCATGCGATCCTTGCCACCGCAACCAAGGCAAGGGGTCGCGATTTGATGAATTTCACAGACAATTTGCGCCCGCCCCTATCGCAACCTGGCCTTCGCCCCCCTAAATAGAAAAAACCGTGTTTGCCGACAGGCATTCAAGCATTTGGGGGAGCCCTATGACCGATCTAATGACGCTTGCCGCCGATCCCGCCGTTTGGGCTGCGCTCTTAACCCTGGTGGTGATGGAGGTGGTGCTGGGGATCGATAATCTGATCTTTATCTCCATCTTGTCGAACAAGCTGCCCGAAGAACAACGCCAAAAGGCCCGGCGCATCGGCATTAGCCTGGCCCTCATCATGCGTCTGGCCCTGCTCTCGACCATTAGCTGGCTGGTCACCCTAACCGCGCCGCTGTTTTCCGCGCTTGGCCGGGATATGTCTTGGCGCGATATTATCTTGATCGCAGGCGGCCTGTTCCTGCTCTGGAAGGCGACGACGGAAATCCATCACACGGTCGATCCGGCCAAGAGCCATGACCTGCTGGATAAGAAGGCTCAGGTTGCGAAGAACTTTGGTGCCGTGATTGTTCAGATTCTGCTGATCGATATCGTGTTTTCAATCGACTCGATCCTCACCGCTGTGGGCATGACCGACCATTTGCCGATCATGGTGATTGCTGTGGTCACGGCCGTGATTGTCATGCTTGTGGCCGCAGACCCCTTGGCCAATTTCATCCATAAGAACCCGACTGTGGTTATGTTGGCGCTTGGCTTCCTGATCATGATCGGCGTGACCCTTATTGCCGATGGTCTGGGTCACCATGTGCCCAAGGGCTATATCTATGCCGCCATGGCGTTTTCAGCCCTGGTCGAGGGACTGAACATGATGGCGCGCAATGCCGATGCCAAAAAACAGGCCCTGAAGGATCAGGGCCACTAGACCTCTAGCCGTCGCAAGGCGGCTAGGCGGGCAAAGGCCAGGGTCAAGGCCCTGCGCCTTGGCCCGGCCACGGGTGTGGCGGGGGCCGGTGTCACAACCGCCCCGTCAAAGCCGTCGGCGACAATCAGGCCAGGGCCCTCTGGTAGGATATGGTGCGGAAATTCAGGCGCGACGGCGAAATAAAACACGTCGCAAAACGGCTGGTATTCCGCCCATTTCTGGTCGGACTTAAAATCTTCTGGCCCAGACTTGACCTCGACTATGACAATCTCGCCGCGCCGCCCCAGCCCCATCAGATCGGCGCGGCGACCATTGGGCAGGCACACTTCTGCCACCGGCGCATAGCCCAGCCCAACCAAGAGCCGTGCCGCCCCGCGCGTCACAAGCTGGGTGACTTGAGGCCTAAGGCCCACAGTCCCGCTTGGCCGCGCAATCTCTAAAACAATATCCATGCCGCCAGTTTGTTCCGGCTTTGTTCGTTTGGCAAGAGGTCAGTTTTACCGCGCCGCCTCGCTATGGGCCAGCGGCGGCTGTTTGGTATACCGCAGCATGGCGGTGTTGAAGCCGAGCGCCTTGACCTTGGCGACCAGGCTAGCGACCTCGGCGGGGCTGGGCGTGGGCTGGCGGTGCAGGAGCCAGAGGAAATGCCCCGAGCGGTCGCTGACAATCGCCCACCTATAATCCTCGGCCCGGTCCAGAATCCAATAATCGCCGATAAATAGCGGGCCTAGGAATGAGACCTTGAACTTGGCATTGCCGCTGCCCGGCACCAGCTTGGCCCGGCCGTGCACCGACTTGATCTTGCCATCGGCTGCGCCCTGACGGCAGACATTAAAGACCTCGACCAGACCATCGGACAGTTTGCGATAATCGGCGCTGACGCCCTCACAATCGCGCTGGAACACGTTTTCATAGCGGGCCAGCTCATAATAGCGCCCGACATAGCGATCAATATCAACAAGCTTGGACGGTGAGGGCACATTGGCATTGCCGGTCCTAGCAAGGGCGGCCGGGGCTGGGCCAAACCAAAGCATTAGACCAAGACAAACGCACAGGCAGGCAGATCGGGTCATGGGGTGCTCCAGCAGCTCACCCCCTATCTACGCCCAAAGGTTAAAACAGGATGACCGGCTTGGTCATTTTTCAGACACGAGACGAAAAACGCCCCGCCAAAGGACCGGCGGGGCGCATCTCAAATACCAAACCCGGGCCGATCTATTCGGCGGCGATGCGCACGGTCTCGGCCACACGATCCTTGAAATTGATCGCTTGAAGATAACGAATGCCGTCCTCGGCAATATCATCACCAACCATGCGCTCGCCCTCATTCTTGAGCTCTTCCATATCCACATACATGGCATAAAAGGCGCGGGTGCGATCGGTAATGATCCCGGCATTGAGCAGGGTCTTGATCAAG
>CANGEH010000298.1 GCA_947452665.1 Caulobacteraceae bacterium | reverse complement strand
TGTGAGCGATAAGCGTGCATGATGTCTTCTTCTAAACGATACTTGCCCAGATTCAGCGCCCGGCGCCATCGAACAATGAGGCGCGGAAGGGCGCATTATCCCAGTGTTTTGTCAAGTTTTCCGCCGCCGGATGGGCGGTTTTAAACTTGTCCCAAGCTTATCCCCGCTTCTGTGGAATCTTTCCCATCCTGAAAAGCGATCTGATCAATGCCATAGATCGCCTATTGCCCGCAATTGGCCTAGGTTGTGGGCGGATATAGACCTTATGGACGGTGATATTGGGCTTGCAACTGCGCCTTGACCTCAACCAGCTTCCCCGTTTTCGGGCGGAGGATTTTGTCGAGTCCGGCTCGAATGCCGAGGCCTTGGCCCAGATTAAGGCCTGGCCGCATTGGCATGGCGGGTGTCTGGCCCTGATCGGGCCTGAGGGCTGCGGCAAGAGCCATTTGGCCAAGATCTGGCAAGATCAGACCGGCGCGCACTTATTGAGCCCGGGTCGCGACGCCGACCTGTCCATCCTGTCGGGCCAACCGGTCCTAATCGATGGCCTGGAGGGGCAGGTAACGGACGAGGCCCTGTTTCACCTCATCAATATGGCCGGTTTGCCGGGCGGCGGCCTGCTGATCACTGCGCGCTCAATTCCTGCGCACTGGACGGTGCAATTGCCCGACCTAGGTTCACGCCTGAAGGCCCTGCCGACAGTCCAGATCGAAGAGCCAGATGATCTTGTGCTCGAAGGCGTATTGAGGCGGTTTTTTCAACAGCACAATATTCGCCCCGCCGATGACCTATTGCCCTATCTTTTACGGCGGATCGAGCGGTCCGTGCCGGCGGCGCGGGATCTGGTCATTCAGCTCGATGCCATGGCCGATGCCGACGGAAAGCCCGTTTCCAAGACACTTGCACGACAGTTTTTTGAAATTTTGGCCCAGACTCCCGACCTGTTTGCCTGAAGGCTTGCAGTCCGCTTGCGGCTCGTCCAGAACCATACCCTACCGAGGGGCCCTAAAACCGCCCCACCATACTCAACCCCGGGGCGCTTATGACAGACGCAAAAAACACCGTGGTTCCCACCGCACCTGAACCGATCGTAACGCATGGTGCGCGGCTAGATGAGGCCCAACTGGCCTCGCCAGACCGGTTTTTTAATCGAGAACTGTCATGGCTGGCCTTTAATCAGCGCGTGATCGAGGAGGCGGAAAACCCCCGCCACCCCCTGCTCGAGCGGCTGAGATTCTTGTCGATATCGGCCAATAATCTGGATGAGTTTTTCATGGTCCGGGTAGCTGGCCTCAAGGCCCAGGTGCGCGAAGGCGTGCGGGCGGTCAGCCAGGACGGCCTGACCCCGCGCCAGCAGCTGGTGCGCGTCAATGCCGCCGCAGCCCAGCTCATGGCCAGCCAACAGCGCATCTGGCTGGACCTAAAAAAGCAACTCGCCGCCGAAGGACTGAAGGTCCTGGATGAAGCCCAGGTGACCAAGGACGACATGGCCTGGCTGGAGCCCGTATTCAGCAGTCAGCTTTTTGCCATTCTCACACCGCTAGCCATTGACCCAGCGCACCCGTTTCCGTTTTTGCCCAATCTTGGATTTGCCACGGCCCTAAAGCTCAAGCGCCGCGCTGACGGCAAGAGCCTTTATGCGCTTCTGCCCATGCCCAGCCAGGTTGCGCGGTTCTGGGAACTGCCTTCGGCGCCAGGTCGTGGAAAGCGGGTGGAGCGGCGCTTTATCAGCCTTGACACCTTCCTGTCCCTATTCACCGATCATCTGTTCCCAGATTGCGATGTGGTCGCGCGGGGCAATTTCCGGCTAGTGCGCGATTCGGATGTGGAATTCGAAGAAGAAGCCGAAGACCTGGTGCGCGAATTTGAGGCCGCACTGAAACAGCGGCGCATGGGCTCTGTCGTTCGGGTCAAGATCGAAAAATCCATGCCGGATGATCTGCGCGCCTTCATCATCGAAAACCTGCACGCCGAGCCCCAGGATGTGGTGGTGGTCGATGGTATGCTCGGCCTTGCCCAGGTCTCGGCCCTGATCACACCCGACCGGGGCGATCTGAAATTCAAGCCGTTTGAACCGCGATTTCCTGAACGCATCCGCGATCATGGCGGCGACTGTTTTGCCGCTATCCGCGAAAAGGACATTCTGGTCCACCACCCGTTTGAGAGCTTTGATGTGGTGGTGCAGTTCCTGCGCCAGGCCGCCCTTGATCCCCAGGTGCTGGCGATCAAACAGACGCTTTATCGCACCTCAAAGGATAGCCCGATTGTCGCGGCCCTGATCGAGGCGGCGGAAAACGGCAAAAACGTCACCGCCCTAGTCGAGATCAAGGCGCGGTTTGACGAAGAGGCTAATCTGAAATGGGCCCGCGATCTGGAACGGGCCGGGGTGCATGTGGTGTTTGGCTTTGTCGAATACAAAACCCACGCCAAGCTTTCCATCGTCGTGCGCCGCGAGGGCGATGGGCTAAAGACCTATTGCCATTTCGGCACCGGCAACTATCACCCGATCACGGCCAAGATTTATACCGACCTGTCCTTGTTCAGCACGGATGCCGGTCTGGGCCGGGATTCTGGCCGCGTGTTTAACTTCATCACCGGCTATGCCCAGCCTGACCATATGGAAAAGCTGTCCTATTCGCCGATCACGATGAAGACGGACCTGCTCGGCCTGATCGCCCAGGAAGCCGAAAATGCCAAGGCCGGAAAGCCGGCGGCCATCTGGGCCAAACTCAATGCCCTGGTCGATCCGGTTATAATTGATGCCCTGTACAGGGCCAGCCAGTCTGGCGTCAGTATTGATCTGGTGATCCGGGGGATTTGTTGCCTAAGGCCGGGCCTTGAGGGCCTGTCTGAAAACATCCGGGTCAAGAGCATTGTTGGCCGATATCTTGAGCATTCCCGGATCATATCTTTCGCCAATGGCAGCCAAATGCCAGGCCCGCAGAGCCGGGTCTTCATATCCTCGGCCGACTGGATGCCGCGCAATCTGGACCGCAGGGTTGAGTCCCTGGTGCCGATCGAGAATCCTACCGTCCACCAACAGGTCCTCGACCAGATCATGGTTGCGAATCTGCGCGATGAGGCCCAGAGCTGGGTTCTGGACCCACAAGGGGTCTATAGCCGGGTAACCGGCTGGAACGCCAAGAAGGCCTTTTCTGCGCATGAGTATTTCATGACCAATCCCAGTCTGTCCGGACGCGGACACAAGGCCAAGGATAGACCGGGTTCGC
>CANGEH010000297.1 GCA_947452665.1 Caulobacteraceae bacterium | reverse complement strand
CAGGGGCTTCCTCTGATCGAGGATGGACGTGGCAAGGCCTTGGTGCAGGGTGACCGGTTTGACCTGTTCTTGACCTCTGGCCGGATGCAGTCGGTGCGGCTTAGCGAGGGTCTGGTCTCATTTCCGAAATTCAGCCCTGTGGCCGATGCGATTTTCCAAGGTCGGACCAAGGGCGATGCTGGCGAGATTTTGGCTATTCTTGACCGCAAACCCCTCAACGCGCTGACCGGAACCGGGTTTGAATCGGTTGCCTTTTCAGGCGATGCCGATGTCAAATTCTCGATCGCCCGGCCGATGCACGGCGCCGTGGCCCCCGGCGATAATCGGTTCACATTTGCGGGCAGTGTGGCCAAGGCTAGGGTCCGTAAGGTGGCGCTGGGGCTGGACGCGACCGATGGGGCCTTGATGGTCAGCGGTGGCAATGCGGGTATATCCGTGGTCGGCACCGCCAAGGCCGGCCCCTATCAAGGCAAGATCGATTATCGCGCCCTATTTTCGCCGAGCCTAGCCAATAGCCAGATCTTGATGCTGGACGGCAATTTGCTGACCGGCTTTGAGCGCGCGGTCCCGGTCAGTGCGCAGATCACATTCGGCAAGCTCGGGGGCAGTGGCCGGTTCGGCAGCAAGCCGGTATCGGGGGACTTTAGCTGGAAACCCGGTGATCAGGCGCAGGTTCGCATCAATGCCAATTTTTCGCCCGGCGGGCTTGGTCAATTGGGTGTGCCGATCAGTTCGGGGTCAAAGGCTTTCAAGGCCAATCTGGTATTGGAGCAAAGGGACAAGGCTTGGCATGGCCCCTTGAACGCCGGGGACATGAAGGCGGATATTGCCTATGTCCCAGGCCCGACAGACCGACTGACAATTGCGGGCAAGATTGCGTCTGCTGATGCGGTCATGCTGGGTCTGCCAAGCCTTCCACTGTTTGATCAGACGCGGGCCTTCCGTGTCAGTACGGTTCAGACCGTTGAGGGAGGGTCTGCCGATTACGGGTTGGGCAATCTGGCCGGGCATGTCGATTGGTCGCCTCAAAGCGATGGCGCTACCCAGTTTCAGCTCAAGTCCGACCTGTCCGCCGATGATTTTGTCGCGCTCGGTGTGCCGGGCTTTATACATCCGGCCGCGCCGGTAAACCTTGCTGTACAAGCCTTGGCCAGCACCAAGGGGCTGCAAGCCAAGGCGGACCTAGCCGGGCTTGCCATATCCCTAGCCATGACCAAGGCTGGACCGGGCCAAAGCAATCTGAGCTTTTTTGCCGATCTAGATGGCGATAGCGCCAAGCGGCTTGGCCTATTTAAGCCCGATGAGTTTGATGGGGTCATGGCCTTAAGCGGTCTATTGTCCATTCAGGATCAGAAATTGGCGAGCGGGCGCATGGAGGCGGACTTGACCGCCGCAAGACTAGCGCCGCGTGACATGGGCTGGACCAAGCCGGTTGGCGCGGCGGCCCTGGTGACGGCAGATATCTCAGGCGCGGCTGATGGCGCCTTGGTGTTTCGCCGGATTACGGCCTCGGGACCGGGACTTGAGGTCTTGGCCACGGGCTGGATGCGCGGCCGCCAATCCTTAAGTTTCCATAGCCAGACCGCTAATATAACGGGTCTGTTTGAGGGCCAGTTGGATGTCGACCGGGCCGATAAGACCCTAACGCTTAAGACACGCGGGGCCTTTCTCGATGCCCGCCGCCTGATCGCCGCCAGTCCGATCGGTCAGCCTACCTTGCTATCCAAGGCTGAGACCCTGCAGCGCGTGGTTTTGGATATCGATCTTGATCAGGTGCGGGTCAGCGATACGGGCAAGGTGAAAGACCTCAAGATCAAGGCTGACCTGACCGGCGGCCCAGACCGCACCTTCGAGGCCTCGGTAATGACCGAGTCCGGCGCACCGGCGCGACTGGTGATTGCGCCCAAGGACTCTGGCTCCTGGCTGGATGCCAGTATTGCTGATGTCGGGGCCCTGACCTCGGCGGTGTTTGAGACCAGCAGTCTGCGCGGCGGCCATGCCAGCATCACCGGATCCTTTGTCGAGGGCGGGGTGGACCTCCTGATCAAGGGCGACAAATTGCGGGTACGCAATGTCCCGGTCTTGGCCCAGATCCTCACCCTTGGCTCGCTGCGCGGATTTGCCGACACGCTAAACGGCAGCGGTATTGAGTTTGGCGAAATTATTGTGCCGGTACGGTTGCGCGGCTCGACCCTCTGGATCGATGATGCCCGCGCAACCGGCGATGCGATCGGTCTGACGGCGCGGGGCAAGGTTGATCTGGCCAACCGGTCCATGGACATGGTGGGCGGCATTGCGCCGGCCTATGCGCTGAATTCAGCGATTGGCCACATACCGGTGCTGGGGGCCTTATTTATCTCCCGTCAGGGCGAGGGCGTATTTGGCCTGACCTATTCGGCCAAGGGCGCACTGGCGGCGGCCAAGGTGTTTGTGAACCCATTCTCGCTGGCAACGCCGGGCATGTTCCGCCGCATTTTCGACGGCGTGCCGATTGGCAAGGCGGTGTTAAAAGCGCCGCCGCCCCTGGTCGAGCCTGAAAAGCCTGCGCCCTAGACCGGACGGATCAGGACAATCTTCTTCTTGCCCGCAGCCAGCTTGATCACGCCATCAGCCGACACATCGGCAAGGGTCACCAGCCGCTGACCATCGGCCTCGGCTGCGTCATTGACGCGCAAGCCGCCGCCTTGTGCCAGTCGGCGCGCATCCGAACGCGAACCTGCAAGGCCTGCATCGACCGCCAAGGCCGCAAGCGCAATGCCCGCCTCCAGCGCGTCGCGGGCTACTTCGAGTGTTGGCAAATCGTCTGAGACCTGACCCTTTTCAAACGCCTGGCTAGACGCCTCACGGGCTGCAATCGCGGCCTCGCGGCCATGCAATAGGCTAGTAGCCTCATCGGCGAGGATCTTCTTGGCCTCGTTGATTTCGGCGCCGCTCAGGGCCTCCAGACGGGCAATCTCGTCGAGTGGCAGTTCGGTAAAAAGGCGCATAAAGCGGCCAACATCGGCGTCCTCCGTATTGCGCCAGACCTGCCAATAGTCATAGGGGCTTAGGCGATCGGCATTGAGCCAGACCGCGCCGCCTAGGCTCTTGCCCATTTTCTGGCCCGACGAGGTCATCAAAAGCGGTGTGGTCAGGCCATAGGCTGGCTTGGCATCGACCCGGCGCACCAGTTCAACCCCATTAATAATATTGCCCCACTGGTCCGAGCCGCCCATTTGCAGGCTGCAGCCATAGCGCCGATTAAGCT
>CANGEH010000296.1 GCA_947452665.1 Caulobacteraceae bacterium | reverse complement strand
GCCCAGACCCCGATCAGCCTGTCGGACTATACCCGCTGCGACCATGCCATGGTCTCGATCCTCGATGATGGGGTGACCGAACTGGATGCCGCCTTGGCCGCTGAGGGTTTAAGCCGGCGCATTGCCCTGACCACGCCGCATTTCATGGCGGCCTTGGCGGCAGTGGCCAAGACCGATCTGGTGATTACGCTGTCGCGATCTCTTGCCCAGCGGTTTGCGGCCAAGTTCGATCTGATCTTGCGTGATCCACCGATTAAGGACCCCGACTTCACCCAAACCCTGGTCTGGCTGCAGGCCCGTGGCCATGATCCGTTAATGCACTGGCTGCGCGAAGTAATGGTCCAGGAGGCGCAAGGCCAGGCCGCAGCCGAGGCGGCTATGGCTCAGGCGCAGCCATCCGTGTATGACGCGCCGAGAGTCTCTTAACGGCAACGCCAAACATTCATGACCAAGACGACCACAGACCTGCCCGCGCACCGGTTTTCTGTCGCGCCGATGATGGACTGGACGGACCGGCATTGCCGCGTCCTGCACCGGACCCTATCGTCCAGGGCCTTGCTTTATACAGAGATGGTGACGACGGGCGCAGTCATTCACGGCGATCAGCAGCGCCTGCTGGGCTATGACCCGGCCGAGCACCCAGTGGCCCTGCAACTGGGCGGGTCCGATCCGGCCGACCTGGCACAAGCGGCCAAGATTGGCGCAGATCTTGGCTATGATGAGATCAATCTCAATGTTGGGTGTCCGTCAGACCGGGTGCAAAGCGGCCGTTTTGGCGCTTGTCTGATGCGTGAGCCACAGCTGGTCGCCGATTGCATGGCGGCCATGGCGGCGGCGGTGTCTGTGCCGGTCACGGTCAAGTGCCGGATCGGGGTCGATGATCAAGACCCGCAGCAAAGCCTGCTGGCCATGGTCGAGGCCTGTGCGGCGGCGGGGGTAAGGACCTTTATTGTCCATGCGCGCAAGGCCTGGCTCAGCGGCCTTAGCCCCAAGGAAAACCGCGATGTTCCGCCGCTGGATTATCCCCTGGTCTGGGCGCTAAAGGCGGCCAATCCTGACCTGACCATTGTTATAAATGGCGGCATAGCAAATCTCGACGATGCGCTGGCGCATTTGCAGCATGTCGATGGCGTGATGCTGGGCCGTGCCGCCTATCATGATGCGGGCCTGCTCGGCCAGGTCGACCGGCGGGTGTTTGGCCTTGAGGTCGCAGATATGGACCCGGCAGAGGCCGTCGAGGCCTATCTGCCCTATGTCAGTGAGCAATTGGCTAAGGGTGTGCCCCTAGCGCATATGAGCCGCCATATGCTGGGCCTATTTCATGGCCGCAAGGGCGCGCGAACCTGGCGGCGGATCATGACGGTTGAGGGTGCGCGCTCTGGCGCAGGCCTAGACGTGGTCCGCACCGCGCTGGCAGCGATAGAGCCGGTAACGCAAGCGGCCTAGACCGCCCGCGTACCAAAAGGGCCAGACCTATTTGCCGGTGGTTTCGGTCTTGACCGGCAGGCGGCGCGCGCCGGCCTTGTGACCGGGCTTCATGAACTTGACCAGAACGCGCTGGCCGATCAGCAGGGGGATGCCGTCGGCCGTGACCACCACCTCAACCACGCGCTCGTCCGTGCGTTCGCTCGGATCATCAGACTGTAGCTTGCGGGCCCCGAACACGGCGGCGCGGCGCAGGACCTTGCCGGTATAAATCTTGGTATCGTCCGCTTCTGGTGAAATCTCGACCTCTTGGCCAATCGCCACATTGGGCAGGGCGCTTTCGGCGATTTCAGCGCGGATTATGCGGGCCGTGCGCGGCTCAAGGTCAAACAGGTTGGACACGTTCAAGGTCGAGGCACCAGAGCCTGGATTGGCATAGCGCCGGACAATGCGGCCATCGGCGGGCGCGCGGATAATGGTCATTTCCAGATTATAATCGGCCTCATTCTTGCGCGCCACAGCCGTGCCCACGCCTGCGCTTAAGGCGATCAGATTGGCCTCAGACGCGCGCACCTGATCCTTGGCCTGGTCCAGCTTTTGCGCAGCAACAAAATTGGAACTGGCCAGACTGTTCATGCGGCCAAGCTCGCGCCGGGCGGCATCGAGTTGCACCTGCGCCGCCGCGATCTGTGCACGGGCCTGATTGACCTCGGCTGCCGAGCGGTTGGCGGTGAGGCGCGGCTCGTCATCTTCCTGACGCGCTAGGACCTGGCCCTTGGTGACCTGATCGCCTTCTTGTACCAGCACGTCGCGGATAATGCCGCCGCGCCGGGCGGCCACGGCAATGATTCCGCCCTCAACATCGGCCTTGCCATTGGCAATGGCAGCAAACGGACTGTCGGCAGGCTTGGCCGCGATGGCCGCCGCCTTTTTGGCCGTGGCCTGATTGACCATGACCATGCCCGTTGAGCCTAGGGCCAGGACGGCTAGGGCGATGAGCCAAAAAATTGGACGACGAATAAGGCGCAACATAAGGCTCTAGGCTCCTGTCAGGGCAGAATGCGATCCCGCTGCCGAGGCGGGTGTGCGACGCACATCATCAAGAATGTGGCCGTCTTCGATATGGATGACCCGGTCGGCAAAAGCCTCTAGGCGCGGATCGTGGGTGACGCAGATCACGGCGGCATTGTGCTGTTTGGCCGCGCGTTGCAGCAGGCGAATAACGATCTGGCCGTTTTCGCCATCGAGCGCAGAGGTTGGCTCGTCGGCAAACAAGAGCTGTGGCTGCTTGGCCAGGGCGCGGGCAATGGCGACGCGCTGTTTCTCACCGCCCGAAAGCTCCGACGGGCGCTGATGCATGCGCGGGCCAAGACCAACCTCGGTCAGGGCCTCAGTGGCAATATCGCAGGCCTCTTCGGGGCTATGGCCCTTATATTTCAACACCGTCGTTACCTGTTGCAGGGCGGTCAGGGCGGCAAACAGATTAAAGCCCTGAAAGATAAAGCCGCAATGATCCAGCCGAAACCGGTCGATCTTGGTTTCGCTCAAGTCCCAAAGGTTTTCCGACATGGCTGTGACCTGGCCGCCATCAGGGCGCAATAGGCCAGACAGGGCCGCAACCAAGGTTGACTTGCCAGAGCCCGACGGGCCCATGACCATGGTCAGGTCGCCGTGCAGGGCGTCAAAGTCTATGCCCTTGAGCACCTCAATATGGCTGCGGCCGGTCTTGAACCGCTTGGTCAGGCCGGTTGCCTTGATAGCTTGGCGCGGGGAGGCAGGCTTGATCATCGCAAAAGGTCCGCAGGCTGGCTCTTTTTCAAAATC
>CANGEH010000295.1 GCA_947452665.1 Caulobacteraceae bacterium | reverse complement strand
GAGCGGTTTTCGAAACTGACCTATGACGGCCCCAAAAAGCTGACCCGCTTGCCAAGGCGCAGCGCCGTCGTCGCCTTTTCGACCGAAGCCGTCTATACGATTGCCGAGCTAATCCGTCGCCAGAGGGGCGGGGCGGCGGTGGTGATGGGTTCGCTCAGTCCACGCACCCGCAATGCCCAGGTCGCGCTCTATCAGTCCGGCGAGGTGGATTTTCTGGTCGCGACCGACGCGATCGGCATGGGGCTGAACATGGATGTCGACCATGTCGCCTTTGCGGGCCTGCGCAAATTTGATGGCAAGCGCACGCGCTGGCTCTATCCGCAAGAAATCGGCCAGATTGCCGGGCGCGCCGGGCGGTTTCGCACCGATGGCACATTTGGCGTCACCGGCGAGTGTCCCGATATGGACGAAGACTTTGTCACCGCCATCGAAAATCACCGCTTTGCCCCGATCACGGGGGCGGAATGGCGCAATTCGCGGCTGGAGTTTCAGTCGCTCAATGGCCTGATGCAGTCCTTGGCCGAGACCCCGGGACGCGAGGGCTTAAAGCTGGCCGAAGAAAGCCTAGACGAGACCGCGCTTCGCCTGATGGCCAAGGATGAGGATATTGTCCGGCGCTGCCGCGACCGTACCAATCTGATGCGTTTGTGGGATGTATGTCAGACCCCCGATTTTCGAAAAACCACGCTGGATGACCACAGCCGCCTGATCCGCGACCTGTTCATGCCCTTAACCCATGGCCGCAGGCGCGTGCCGGAAGACTGGATTGCTGAGCAGTTTAAGGCCTTGGACCGCATTGACGGCGATATTGACGCCTTGTCGGGGCGGCTATCGAGCGTGCGCACCCTGGCCTATGTCGCCAATCGCCCCGACTGGCTGGTCGAGCCTGGCCATTGGCAGGGCCAGATGCGCGGCCTCGAAGAGCGGCTTTCAGACACCCTGCATGAAAAGCTGATGCAGCGCTTTATTGACCGGCGCACCAGCGCCTTGATGCATGGCTTGCGCCTGCGCGAGGACCTGACCGCCGGGGTCGGGCCAGAGGGCGATGTCAAGGTCGAGGGCCATTTTGTCGGCCAACTCAAGGGCCTGCAATTTACGCCTGCCCAAGGCGCGAGCCAGCTGGAAGACAAGGCCCTGCGCGGCGCGGCCCAGCGCGCGGTTGCGCCAGAAATGGATCGCAGGCTGGGTGTGATTGCGTCCGAGCCTGATGAAGCCTTTACGCTTCTACCCAATGGCGCTCTGCTATGGCAGGGCGAGGCGGCGGGCCAGCTTTTGCCCTCGCCCGTATTTGCCGCACGGGTGCGGCTCTATGGCGAATTGGGGGCGGCGGCGGCCAAGGAGCGGGCCGTGCGACGGCTGGAGGCGTTTTTGGCCGCTGAGGCGAGCCTGCGTCTTGCCCCGCTAAAAGCGCTAGAGGCGGCAACGACCAGCGGGGCCTTAAAGGGCCTGGCACGCGGGATTGCCTATCGGCTGGTCGAGTGCGGCGGCGTGCTGGATAGGGGCCTGGTTGAAGCTGAGGTGGCCGCTTTAAGCCAGGCCGAGCGGCGCACCTTGCGAACCCTTGGCGTCCGGTTTGGGGCCTTTAGCCTGTTCTTGCCCGATCTATTGGCGCCAGACGCGCTGGCCTTTAGCCGCGCCTTTGCCCATTGCGCCTTGCCCGACTGGCCTGCGCGCTCGGATGCGGTCTGTGACCTTATCGGCCCAATGCCGCCGCCGCAGGTCTTGGCCGCCCTGGGTCTGCGGGCCGTGGGGCGTTTGGCCGTGCCGGTCTTGATGCTGGAACAGCTTGATAGCCTGCTGCGGTCGCAACCCGCTGTGAACGGGGCCATGCCCTTGACCTCAGAGGCCTTGGCTGGGCTGGGCTGGAGTCTGGGCCAGGCCAGCGGCCTGTTGCGAAGCCTTGGCTTTTCCCCTGTTGGTAAGATCACGCCCGATGCGCCGAGCCTTTGGCGACGTAGGCGCGCCGTTGCACAAAAGCCGGGTGCGGGCCTTGAGGTGGTGGCGCCGACCCATTCACCCTTTGCCGCCTTGGCCGCGCTCAAGGCTGCACCTGCCGCGCCCCAGCGACCAAGGCGCAGGCGTCCGCGGCGCAAGGTTGCGGCGGGGCCTGTTGCGGGATGAGCGAGGAGACCTGCCGCATTGATGTTTGGCTTTGGCGGGCGCGGTTCTTAAAGACCCGCAGTCTGGCCGCCCGGTTTGTCGAGCAAGGCAGTGTGCGCTTGTCGCGTGCGGGTCAACTGACTCGGCTGGACAAGGCCTCGCGCACCGTTCGGATTGGTGATGAGCTGATTTTTGCCTTGTCAGAGCGGGTGTTTAGCCTGCGCATCGAGGCCTTAGGCGATCGCCGCGGGCCCGCAACCGAAGCCCGCCAGCTCTATAGCGATACCCAGTCTCAGGCCCAGGCCTAGTTTTCCTTAAAGCGCCGCCAAAGGATCGGGAGTTGACATATTGGGCCTCGCATTGAAATACAGCAGCCAGACTGACCCCCTCATGACCGGACCTTTGGGCTTGATATGACCTATATTGTTATGGACGCCTGCATTAAGTGCAAATTTATGGACTGCGTCGAGGTGTGCCCCGTCGATTGTTTTTATGAGGGCGAAAACTTTCTGGTCATCAATCCGGACGAGTGCATTGATTGCGGTGTCTGCGAGCCGGAATGTCCTGTCGATGCGATCAAGCCTGATACAGAAGATGATGCCGACGGCAAATGGTTAAAGGTCAATTCTGACTATTCGCGGCTATGGCCCAATATTACGGTCAAGGGCGAGCCTCCAGCAGACCGTGAACAGTTTGAGCGCGAATCGGGCAAGTTCGAAAAGTATTTTAGTGAAAAGCCCGGTAAGGGTTCCTAAGGGGCCCTAAGACCTCAAGCCCATTTGTGCTGACCAAGATCGCCACCGACAGGCGGCTATTGCCGTATGACTTTATTTTGGCCCAATTTTGTGCTAATCGAATTGTCGGTGGCTGTAAGCCTTGGTCACCGAACCCTTATTGGTCCGGTATTCGGCCCTGTCGTATGCGATGGGCCATGGCCAGACCTTTAACGGCGCGCGCTTCAAATTGCGGCAGTCGTCGTCTTTGTCGGTTCCGTCCGACACGGAACGGGGCCGTTTCGGTTATTGGTATAAGGACCCTTGTTCCGGTCTCGGCGCAAGGATGATTAATCAGAGGTAGGTTTATGAGCGATACGGGTCTGGAATTTTCGGTCGGTAATCACGTAGTTTATCCCGCCCATGGCGTCGGCCAGG
>CANGEH010000294.1 GCA_947452665.1 Caulobacteraceae bacterium | reverse complement strand
GACAGGTTAGCGCCAGAGCAAAAGCCGCGACCCTCGCCGGTCAGGATAACGGCGCGGGCGGCAATCGCACCTAGGGCGACGCGGTTAAAGGCATCGGCCAGTTCTGTTGCCGTATCCATACCGGCTGCATTCATTGTGGCTGGGTCAGCCAGGGTAATGACCGCAACATTGTCGGTCACAGAAACCTTGATCTTGGTATAGTCCATGGCGCATCTCCCGTGCGTTAATCCTTAAGGCCCAGCTAAGCCCGGATAACGCGGCGGAAGGCTAGGATTTTTTTGACGCCGGCCTGGGCGCGGGTTTCTTGGCGACGGGCCCCTCAGCATTAGTCACCTTGTTGCGGCCCGCATGCTTAGAGGCATAGAGCGCCTTGTCGGCCCGCTCGATCAGGGATTCTGGAGTTTCGCCGCGTTTGCGTTGGGCCAAGCCCGCCGAGACCGTGATCGCGCCCAACTCATCATTACTGGACCGGCGACGCAATTTGCGGTTGGCAATCTCTTCGCGCAGGTCATTGACAATGGCTTCGGCCTTGGCAGCACCCTCGTTTGGGAAGACTATGCTAAATTCCTCGCCGCCATAGCGGGCCGCTAGGCGCGGTGGCGGCGAAAATTGTTTGAGGGTGCTGGCAACAAACCGGATCACCTGATCACCGGTTTGGTGACCCCATTTATCATTGAATAACTTGAAGTGATCGATATCGATCAAGGCAACACTAAGGTCTTGACCCGAAGTTTCCGCTTGGGCACAGGCCTGTTGAATCTCCTCGTCAAAGGCCTTGCGATTAGCCAGCTTGGTCAGGGCATCTGTATCCACAAGCCGGCGCAGGGTTTCGAGGTTTTCCTGCAGGCGCTTGACCTCACTAACCGATTCATTGAGCCGCTTTTCAAGGCTTTCGGTCTCGGATCTAGCCTGTTGGGTTGCGACCGCTAAGGTCTCGACCAGTTGCTTGACGACTGGGCCCTCCGGAGCCTTGGAGAGGTTGTCGCTGGTATCGGTCAGGACATCGCTATAGTTGTCATTGGAATCTTGGGCCCGATTAATCGCCTGACTGACGTATTCGAGTTCTTTTAAGAGAAAGCTACCCGTGGTGCGGATATGCTCGGCAAGGCGCGCTTCAGGCAAATGATTGACGGCCAGCCTTAAGCCAGTGTGGTCCGTAAACGGATCCCCAGAGTCCAAAAGTGTTTGTATTTCAAGACTTAATTCGCTCTTTGGGTCGGCGGCAAAATGGCTGAACAATTCAATATTCAGGGGCGTTGGCCAAATCTTGTGCTGCTCAATAAGGTCCAAGGCGCGGCGGGTGAGTTCTAGACCCGCGACACTGCGCACGGTTAAATCGACCTGGCTAGACATGACTTTGGTGTCTCTCATGCCATTCCGCGTTAGCGGGGGTTGTTAAGCTTAATGTTTCTAATAAACCGGAAGTTACAAACGGTAGGTTAAGAAGGCCTCGGCTTGAGCTTTGCCGCGTTTCAAGCAATGGTGCATCCAAATCAATTTGATCGGCCTTACGGTCGGCCCAGGGGAGACGATTAAGCCATGAGTGCAACAGCGACAAGCGACCACGCCGCGCAAATGCAAGCCATACTCGCCAAGCAGAAGGCAGCCCATCTACGTGACGGCGCGCCGTCCTTGGCCAAGCGGATCGAATGGTTAGATCGCTGCATTGGTCTTTTGGTCGATTATTCCACCGAGATTGAGCAGGCCCTAATCGCTGATTTCGGTGCGCGTTCGGCGGATGCGACCCGGTTTACCGATGTGGCCGGCTCCATCGGTCCGCTCAAGCATGCCAAGGCGCATCTGGCCAAATGGATGAAGACCGAAAAGCGCAAGCCCACGCCCGCAATTTTGGGCCTGTTTGGCGCCAAGGCCGAGGTCCAGTATCAGCCCAAGGGCGTGGTCGGGGTGATCAGTCCTTGGAATTTTCCGGTCAATCTAACCTTTGCACCGCTGGCGGGCATATTGGCGGCAGGCAACCGGGCCATGATCAAGCCCTCGGAATTTACGCCCGCGACCTCTGAACTGATGGCCAAGATGTTTGCCTCGGTGTTTTCGCAAGAAGAAGTGGCCGTGATCACCGGCGGACCTGAGGTTGGACAGGCTTTTTCGGGTCTGGCTTTTGACCATTTGATCTTTACCGGCGCGACGGGTGTCGCGCGCCATGTGATGCGTGCTGCGGCCGAAAATCTGGTGCCCTTGACCTTGGAACTGGGCGGCAAGAGCCCCGTTATCTTGGGCAAGTCGGCGGATTTTGCCACGGCTGCGGCCCGGGTGATGAATGGCAAGACCTTGAATGCCGGTCAGATTTGCTTGGCGCCGGACTATGTCCTGACCCCGGAAGACAAGCTGGAAACTTTTATTGGCGAGGCCCAAAGCTCGGTCGCCAAGATGTTCCCGACCATCAAGGATAATCCCGACTATACGGCCATTGTTGCCCAGCGCCATTATGACCGGATTATGGGCTATGTTGAGGATGCCCGGGCCAAGGGCGCGCGCATTGTCCAGATCAATCCAGCCGAAGAGGATTTTAGCCAGCAAGAGCACCGCCGCATCCCGCCGACCCTGATCATCAATCCGACCGATGATATGAAGGTGATGCAGGAAGAAATCTTTGGTCCGGTCCTGCCGGTTAAGACCTATAAGACGGTGCAAGAGGCGATCGGTTATGTGAACGCGCATGATCGGCCCTTGGGCCTATATTATTTCGGTGAAGATGCGGCTGAGCGCGATCTGGTGCTCAATTCCACCACTTCGGGCGGCGTGACCGTCAATGATGTGGTCATGCATGTTGCCCAGGAAGAATTGCCGTTCGGCGGTGTTGGGCCAGCAGGCATGGGCAGCTATCATGGTCATGATGGCTTTAAGGAATTTAGCCACAAAAAGGCGATCTATACCCAGATCAAGAAGGATATCGGGCCTCTGGTCCAGATGCGTCCGCCCTATGGTCCCGGCATTCGCAAATATCTGGCCAGCCAGCTCAAGCGCTAAAAATTGGGGGCGGCTCGCAGGAGCCGCCCTTTTTTTACCTATCCCACCCAGTCTTTGCGCAGGGTTTTCCAAGCGAACAGGAAATGCGCACCGGCCCATAAATAGCCAAACAGGCCAACAAATATGGCCCAGCGCAGACCAAATTCTTGTCCAACCGTGCAGGCCCCTTGGCTGGTGGCCAACATGGCCTTGCCGCAGTCGGCCGTGGTCAGGCCTGCAGAGGCAAGGCTCATATTCGCGAACATATCACTCAAGGCCCCGATGACGGGCGG
>CANGEH010000293.1 GCA_947452665.1 Caulobacteraceae bacterium | reverse complement strand
GGGCGCGGGCACAGAGCTGTCATCCTGCTTGATGCGGCCCTTCATTTCCTCAAACATCTGGGCCTGCAGGCCTTCGGTCGAGGCGAGCATGGCCTTGGTATAGGCGTTTTCCGCCGTCAGATGCGCCTTGACGTCAGGCTTGATCAGGCTGGGATCGCGCAGAACCTTTTGCCAGTTATCGTCCTTCATCCAGGCATAGTCATCGACCCGCACCCGGCCCAGTTGTTCGGTGCGCAAAGGGATTTTGGCCGCGACGGGGGCGACGGGCTTTGGCACGGACATGGTTTTGGCCTTGGGTTTGGCGAGGGCGGGCAGGGCGCTGATCAGGCTCAGGCTTGCAGTCTGGGCAAGGAGGTCACGGCGGTTCATGGCGGGCTCCGCAAAATGGGGCCCCGCAGCCCAGGTCTTGCTGTGCTGCGGGGGTAGGGTCCTTAAGCGCCGTAGAGGATGCTGATGGTTTCAGCAACGCAGGCGGGGCGATCTTCGCCCTCAATCTCGATCGTGCATTCATTAATCATTTGCAGCCCGCCGGCCTTGGGCTGGCAAGAGATCATTTTCTGGCGCATGCGCACGCGCTTGCCGACCCGTACCATATTGGTGAAGCGCACCTTTTCAGAGCCGTAATTAATGCCGCGGCTAACCCCGGTAACGCGCAAAATGCCAGCGCCCAGATAGGGGATGAGCGATAAGGTCAGATAGCCGTGAGCGATCGGGCCGCCCATTTCACGCGTGGCGCGCTCGACATCGACATGGATCCACTGATGATCGCCCGTTGCGTCGGCAAACGTATTGACCCGGTGTTGATCGACCAAGATCCAATCGGATACGCCGATTTCCTTGCCGACCAGGTCTTGCAGATCCGAATAGGCCACTTCACGCATGGTTTTGTTCCCCTTGTTTAGGATTGATAGGTCTTGGTTGGTGTGTCGCAGATTCGAAAGTCCGCTTAAAGGCTTGGCCGGTCAAACAATCTTTGAGCCGGTCTTGCCCCAATAGGCGTCGCGGATCAGGCGCTTATAGAGCTTGCCGGTCTGGTGACGCGGCAGTTCGGCCATGAAATCGACCCGGCGCGGCGACTTGATGTGGCTGAGGTTTGCCTTGGCAAAGGCCATGATCTCGGCGGCAAAGGCATCATTGGCATCGGCCCAGTCCATAGGCTGGATCACGGCCACCACCTGCTCGCCCATTTCCTCATGCGGCGCACCGACCACGGCGACATCGGCGACCTTTGGGTGGGTGACCAGCAGGTTTTCCAGCTCTTGCGGATAGATATTGACCCCGCCGGAAATGATCATAAAGGCCTTGCGGTCGGTGAGGAACAGATAGCCCTCCTCATCGACATAGCCAACATCCCCCAAGGTGGTCCAGCCGTGTTTGTTCTTGGATTCGGCGGTCTTGTCCGGGCTGTTATGATATTCAAACTCGCCGCCGCCTTCGAAGAATACTGTGCCTTCGCTGCGGGCGGGCAGTTCGTTGCCCTCTTCGTCGCAGATCTTGATCACGCCCAGTACGGCCTTGCCGACCGAGCCCTTCTTGTTCAGCCATTCGGGCGAGGTGATGAAGGTAAAGCCATTGCCCTCAGTGCCGGCATAATACTCCATCAGCACCGGGCCCCACCAGGCGATCATGGCCTCCTTGACCGGGATCGGACAGGGGGCGGCGGCATGGATGGCGACCTTTAGGGACGAGACATCATAACGATCGCGCACATCCTGCGGTAATTTCAGCATACGAACGAAATGGGTCGGCACCCATTGCGAGGTGGTGATCTTGTATTTTTCGATCAGGGACAGGGCGTTTTCGGCATCAAACTTTTCCATCACCACGACCGTGCCGCCGAGACGATTAACGCTCATGCACCAGCGCAATGGCGCAGCATGATAGAGCGGCGCGGGCGACAGATAGATGCTGTCTTGATTAATGCCAAACAGGCCATTGGCAATGGAAACCAGGCCAAGCGGTGCATCGATCGGCGCATCGGCGGTTAGCTTGGGCTTGACCCCCTTGGGCCTGCCGGTGGTGCCCGAGGAATAGAGCATGTCCGAGCCCTGGGCCTCATCGCCAATGCGCGTGATGGGCATGGCGTCGCGGTCGGCTTCGAAACGGTCATAGGGGGCCTTGGCCTCCCCGACCTGATAGAGTTTCACGCCGGGAATAAGGGCGGGCATTTCATCGACAATTGCGCCGAGACCGGCCGAGGTTATGAAGGCCTTGGCGCCGCAATCCTTGACAATATACTCAACCTCACTGGCTGAGAGCTTGGACGAGATACAGGCATAATAAAGGCCCGACCTTTGCGCCGCCCAGGTCAGCTCAAAATAACGCGGATGATTTTCCAGCATGATGGCAATCACATCGCCGGTTTTGAGCCCCATCTTGCGAAACAGCTGGGCGCCCTGATTGGAGCGATCATCCAGCTCTTTATAGGTCACGGTCTCGCCCGTGGCGGCCATGATATAGGCGGGCTTGTCGGGGTGGGTTAGGGCATGAATGGAAGGATGCATGGTCTTGGCAACTCTTGTTGTGGTTTTAAGGGCGCGGTTAGGCGGCAGCTTGGGATAGGGCGGGCTTGCCCAGGATCATGTCGGCGGCCTTTTCAGCAATCATAATGGTCGGGGCATTGGTATTGCCCGACACAAGGCGCGGCATGACCGAGGCATCAATGACCCGCAGGCCCTCAATGCCGTGAACCTTGAGCTGTGGATCGACCACGGCCTGTGGCCCATGGCCCATCTGACAGGTGCCGACGGGGTGATAAATGGTGGTGCCTGCGCCGCGGGCATAGTCGAGCAATTGCTCGTCGGTCAGGCATTCACTGCTGGGGGCCATTTCGTGATCGACAAACGGCTTGAGCGCAGGCTGGGTGGCAATGGTGCGCGCCCATTTCAGGCCCGCCACGGCAACCTCCTGATCGAGCGGATCAGACAGATAATTGGCGGTGATGGACGGATAGACACTGGCATCGGCCGATTTGATATGGATCGAACCACGGCTTTCGGGACGCAGCTGGCACGGCGCAAGCGTCAGGCCCGGCGCGCTTTCCAGCTCCATTTTTTGCTCATTCATCAGCTTGTCCAGATCCATGGTCGCCGGCAGGATGTGGAACTGGATGTCTGGGCCAGACAGGTCCGGGCGTGACTTGCAAAAGGCGGCAATATGCGCGGCCGACAGGGTCAAGAGGCCCTTGCGCTGGAACAGGAACTTGGCCGCCTCGCCGATCAGGCGCGGGCCCTTGGACAACTCATTGACCGAGACCACGCCCTTTTTCAGGCGATAGCGG
>CANGEH010000292.1 GCA_947452665.1 Caulobacteraceae bacterium | reverse complement strand
CAAGGGCAAACGCTTCTTGTCCGAGGCCGGTTGTCGCAAGGCTCTGGAGGTCCAGATCGAGGGCAAGGACATGGTTTTGGGCACGCCTGTGCGTTATGGCATGGGCTTTGGCCTAGCCTCAGAAATGATGCCCCTGCCCAATGCCAGCTCCATGTATTGGGGCGGTTATGGCGGCTCGCTGATCATTATCGATATGGAGGCCCGCGCCACCTATGCCTATGCCATGAACAAGATGGCCGCCACAACGGCTGGCGATATGCGCGCCTTTGGTCTGGTCATGGCCACCATGCAGGGCATGATGGGCTAGGGGTTTTTACCGCCCTAAACCCTCAGCATCAGGCCGCCATCGACGCCAAGCGCCTGGGCGGTGACAAAGCCGCCATCATCCGAGGCGAGGAATAAGGCGGCCCTGGCAATATCGATGGGCGCGCCCAAGCGCTTTAAGGCCGCCTTCTTGGCCCAGATATTGGCAATATCTGGGTTTTCGAAGCTCGCCGCCGTCATACCGGTATGAATGGCGCCGGGCAATATGGCATTGGCCGTGACCCCATGGCGGCCAAGTTCGAGGGCCAGATTATTCATCAAGCCGACCACGCCGGCCTTGGTGGCGCTATAGGCGGCCAGACCATGATCGGTGAACCTGGCCATAATGCTGGCCGTGGCAATAATCCGGCCATAGGGCGAGGCGATCAGGTGCGGAATGGCCGCGCGACTCAAGCGAAATACGGCGCGCAGATTGACCGCAACCGTGCGGTCAAACATCTCATCGGTCATTTCAGCCGCAGGCGCCCCGCGGCCAATCCCGGCATTATTATAGACAACGTCAAGCTTGCCAAACGCCTCTAGGGCCGCGGCGATAATCGCATCGGGCGCGCCGTCATCCGTGACATCCATGCCAAGGCCGACAATATCGCCCTGAAAGCTAAGATCCGTGCCGGGTCGATCGACCGCCAAGACCTTGGCCCCCTGCTCAGCAAATAGCTCGGCCGTCGCCCGGCCAATACCGGATGCTGCGCCGGTAATGATACAGGCGCGGCCTGCCAGGCGGCCGGTTCCAGAAGTGCTCATGAGATTTCCCCCAATTTTAAGTGTTCTTGCCAATACAATGAGGCCCGCACGGCTCGGGGGGAAGACCGTGCGGGCCATTTATGCACTTTTTTGCCTTAAGGGGTGGGAAGGCAAAAGCGTCGACCGGGCGGGACCAAAAATCCGGGGGGCTGGGGGGGGCTGTTCAGGTTCCGGGACCTTCTGGCTTCCAACCGGTCGACGAGGTCAATATGCTGGGTCAAACAGGCGCGTCCGCGACCGAAATAAGGTCATTTCAAGGCGATTTTTTTTAGGCCCGACGAATGCGTCGCCCTAGTGGCCGATCGGCAACGGCTTTTGACCTTGGGCAATTTCGCGCTAGATTTGCGACATGAACCCAGAGCCGCCCCACACACCGTCAGCCCCGATAACCTTTTTCGAGCGCAAGGAGCTTGACCGGCTGTTACGCCTCTATGGCCGCATGGTGGCCTCTGGCGAATGGCGCGATTATGCGATTGATGGCCTAAAAGACAGCGCCGCCTTTTCCGTATTTCGCCACGCGGCGGAACAGCCGCTCTACCGAATAGAAAAGCGCCCGGCCTTGGCGCGCAAACAGGGCGCCTGGGCGGTAATTGGCCAAGGCGGCATGATCCTCAAGCGCGGGCATGAGCTCGAGCAGGTGCTGAAAATCTTTGACAAGGGCAAGTTTGCTGTTGTGGACTAGGTACAAAAAAGGCCCCGACGCACTGCCGGGGCCAATCTTGTCTTGCCGCTCGTATCGCTTAACGGCGTGTGCCGAGGATCGAGAGCAGGAACTGGAACAGGTTGATAAAGTTCAGATAGAGGCTCAGGGCGCCAAAATTGGTCGCCACGCCCATGGCCGTCTTATCGCCGCCCAGGTCGTAATAGCTCATCTTGAGGCGCTGGGTGTCATAGGCGATCAGGCCGGCAAAGATCAGCACGCCAATAATATTGACGATAAAGGCCATGGCCGAGGACTTCAGGAACATATTGACCACTGAGGCCAAGATCAGACCAACCAGGCCAATGATCAGGAAGCTACCAAACGCGGTCAGGTCCTTCTTGGTTGTATAACCAATCAGGCTAAGGGCACCGAACGCGGTTGCCGTGACCAAAAAGGTCGAAACCACCGAAGCGCCCGTATAGACGAGCATGACCACGCCCAAGGACGCGCCCATCAGCGAAACAATGGTCCAATAGGTGATGCCGGCCGACTTTTCCGTCGGATTGCGGATGGCAAAGCCAGAAAACAGGATCACGGCCAGAGGGGCGAATGAGACAATCATGCCCAAGATGGTCATGCCGGCAAATCGGCCGTCGACGGTCCGGAATAGTAATTCTTGCACGGGCGCAAAGCTGGAGGTCAGATAGGCCAGTGCCGCTGACAAGAGCAGGCCCAGCGCCACCTTGTTATAGACGCCCAGCATGAAGGTGCGCAGGCCCGCGTCCACCGACATGTCGGCGCGATCCATCGGGATCGGTCGTGCATAGCCGCGGTTAAGGTCGCTCATCGATGTCATGCCTTGTTCAAAACGCCCAAGTCGGACGCAGTGTGTATATTGGTGCAAATCTGCAATTGCGCAAGGACTTGGCCCCAACACATTTGCCGCCGGGCGTGCAGATTATGAAATTTTGCCAACAGGCGTTGCCTTAAACATCCGTTTGAACCAAAACCTTCGCCAAACAGGATTTTAACAGACCGCGCGGCGGCAAGGGGATGAGCATGGATTACACACCATTGGGCCGCACCGGCCTGCAGGTTTCGCGTATTTGCCTAGGCACCATGACCTGGGGCGAACAAAATACCGAGGCCGAGGGCCACGAACAGATGGACTATGCCCTCGATCAGGGCATTAATTTCTGGGACACGGCTGAAATGTATGCCGTGCCGCCCCGCCCTGAGACCCAAGGCTCGACCGAGCGGATTATCGGCACCTGGTTCAAGGCCAGCGGCAAGCGCGACAAGGTCATTTTGGCCAGCAAGATTGCCGGTCGCAGCCCGATGAGCTGGACCCGCGATAATGAGTCCATGACCCGCCACACCAAGGCGCAGATCGATGAGGCGGTGGAAAAATCGCTAAAGCGCTTACAGACCGACTATATCGACCTTTACCAGATGCACTGGCCCGACCGGGCCTTGCGGGTGTTTGGCGGCATGACCTATGCCGACTATCCGATCGATTATGAACCGTTTGAAGACATTCTGGCCAATCTTGGCCGCCATGTCGAAAAGGGCAATATTCGCCATATTGGCGTGTCCAATGAAAGCCCCT
>CANGEH010000291.1 GCA_947452665.1 Caulobacteraceae bacterium | reverse complement strand
CACATCCTTTCGGGGCCGACTGCGTAAGAATACTTGACCGCAGCGCTTGGTCTTCCTATGTCCATTCCGAACCGGCCAGACGTCATCGGACCGTAAGGCGGCGGTATGTAGCACAGGCGGCGGCGGATGCGCGCGAATTCTGCAAGGATAGGCCATGCAACTGAGCACTAAAGGGCGTTATGCGGTGATGGCCATGACGGACCTGGCCAAACAGACCGACGAAAAGGCCGTTTCCCTGGCCGATATTGCTTCGCGTCAAGAAATCAGCCTGTCCTATCTGGAGCAATTATTTGCCCGTTTGCGCCGGGGCGGCCTGGTTAAGAGTGTGCGCGGACCCGGCGGCGGCTATCGCCTGGCCAAGCCTGCGCATGAAACCTCGGTTGCGGATATTGTGCTGGCGGTGAATGAGCCCCTGAGGGCAACCCGCTGCGCAGGCCAGGGCTCGCCCAAGGGCTGTATGCTAGGTGGTGAGCGCTGCTTGACCCATAATCTGTGGGAACAGATGGGCCAGCAGATTCACAACTATCTGGCGGGGGTCAGCCTGGATGATGTGGCGAGTGGGCGATTATCCACGCCGACGGCGCGGGCGGCATAGGGAACCTGACTGTGTCTGGCGTCTATCTCGACAATAATGCCACCGCACCGGTACGGCCACAGGCGCGTGAGGCCGTGATCGCGGCCTTGAGCCTGGTTGGCAATCCGTCCTCGGTGCATGGCGCGGGCCGGGCGGCGCGGGCCGTGGTCGAGACGGCGCGTGAGGCTGTAGCGGCCCTAATCAGCGTGCCCGCCTCGACCGTGATTTTTACCAGTGGCGGCACAGAGGCCAATGCCTTGGCCATAGAAAGCGCGGTGGCGAGCGGATGCCGCCGCCTTCTAATCGGCGCAACTGAACATGATTGCGTAACCCAAACCGCGCTGGCCAGCGGCGCGGAGGTTGAGGTCTGGCCGGTGGATGCGCAGGGCGTCGCCGATCTGGACTGGCTCGCGGCGCATTTATCGACTTGGGACGCAGTTGACGGACGGCCTTTTGCCGCCCTGATGCTGGCCAATAATGAGACCGGCGTTATCCAGCCGACGGCGCAGGCAGCAGAGATTTTGCGCGCCCATAATGGCTGGCTGCATGTTGATGCCGTCCAGGCCGCGGGCAAGATGGCGGTGGATGGGCGCGGCTGCGGCGCCGATAGCTTGGCCCTGTCTGCTCACAAGATTGGCGGGCCGCAGGGCACGGGGGCCCTGACCTTTGGCCCACGCGCTACCCTGGTGCGGCGGCTGCATGGCGGCGGGCAGGAGCGGGGCCGGCGGGCGGGAACTGAAAACCTTTCCGGCATTGCGGGCTTTGGCGCGGCGGCTGAGGCCTGCACGAGCGATATCGACCATTTAGCGGCTCAGTCCAACTGGCGCGACGCGGCGGTCGCTAAGATTCGCGCCCAAGCGCCCGTCGAAGTGATGGGCGAAGCTGGGCTGCGCCTACCCAACACCCTATGTTTAGCTATGGAAGGCTTTGCCGCCGATTTGCAGGTGATGAGCCTGGATCTGGCCGGGATTATGGTCTCGACCGGCTCGGCCTGTTCGTCCGGCAAGGTGCGGCCAAGCCCGGTGCTCACAGCCATGGGGCATGAGCGCCTGGCCGGATGCGCCATTCGCGTCAGTGGTGGCTGGGCGACGACAAAAGACGATTGGAACCGATTCGCGGACGCTTGGCTTGAAGCCTTTGTCCGTCATCAGTCCCGCAGACCCGCCACGGCGGCCTAAGGGACAGGAGTAGATTATGGCAGCGGTCAAACAGACCATCGATCAGGTTGAACAGCTAGAGGCCTATGAGCACGGCTTTGTCACCGATATTGCCCAGGACTTTGCGCCCAAGGGCCTGAGCGAAGATATTGTGCGTTTCATTTCGGCCAAGAAGCAGGAGCCGGACTGGATGCTGCAATGGCGTCTGGAGGCCTATGCTCGCTGGCTGGCCATGGATGCGCCAGACTGGGCCAAGGTCAGCTTTCCCAAGATTGATTTCCAAGACCTCTATTACTATGCCGCCCCCAGCCAAAAGGCCGGGCCCATGAGCCTGGATGAGGTCGATCCAGAGCTTTTGAAGACCTATGCCAAGCTGGGCATACCCTTGCGCGAGCAAGAAGTCCTAGCCGGGGTTCAGGGCGCGCCGCGCTATGCGGTTGATGCGGTGTTTGACAGTGTTTCGGTGGTCACGACCTTTAAGAAGGAACTGGCCGAGGTTGGGGTGATTTTCTGCTCGTTCAGCGAGGCGGTGCGCGAGCATCCCGAACTGATCAAGCGCTATCTGGGCACAGTGGTGCCGACCACCGACAATTATTATGCCTGTTTGAACAGCGCGGTGTTTTCCGATGGCTCGTTTGTCTATGTGCCGCCGGGCGTGCGCTGTCCGATGGAGCTATCGACCTATTTTCGGATCAATGCCCAGAATACGGGCCAGTTTGAGCGCACCCTGATCATTGCGGATAAGGGCGCCTATGTCTCTTATCTAGAGGGCTGCACAGCGCCACAGCGCGACGAGAACCAGCTGCATGCGGCGGTGGTCGAGCTAGTGGTGCTGGACGATGCCGAGATCAAGTATTCCACGGTCCAGAACTGGTATCCGGGCGATGCGGAGGGGAAGGGCGGCATCTATAATTTCGTCACCAAGCGCGCCGATTGCCGTGGTGACCGCTCCAAAGTGTCCTGGACCCAGGTCGAGACCGGCTCGGCCGTGACCTGGAAATATCCGTCCTGTGTCTTGCGGGGCGATGACAGTGTCGGCGAGTTCTATTCGATCGCCATCACCAATGGACACCAGCAGGCCGATACCGGAACCAAGATGATCCACCTTGGCAAGAACACCCGCTCACGCATTATTTCTAAAGGTATTTCGGCTGGAAAATCATCCAATACCTATCGCGGTTTGGTCTCGGCCCATGCCAAGGCGACGGGCACGCGCAATTTTACCCAGTGCGATAGCCTGCTGATCGGCAAGGCGTCGGGTGCCCATACTGTGCCCTATATTGAGGCGCGCAATGCCTCGTCCAAATTCGAGCATGAGGCCACCACCACGCGCCTGTCCGATGATCAGCTGTTCTATGTGATGCAGCGCGGACTGTCCCAAGAGGAGGCTGTGCAATTGCTGGTCAATGGTTTTGTCCGCGAGGTGCTGCAAGAACTGCCGATGGAATTTGCCGTCGAGGCGCAAAAGCTGGTGGCCATCAGCCTTGAAGGCAGCGTCGGATGAGCCCGCTTGCCGTCTTTTCACCCCTATCCAGACCCGATCTGAAAGTTATCTAAGTCATGTTGTCTGTTTCCAATCTGCACGTCGCCGTTGGCGGT
>CANGEH010000290.1 GCA_947452665.1 Caulobacteraceae bacterium | reverse complement strand
GGTGAACAGGAAGCCTAGTGGGTCCAGGGCTGTTTGCGGCCATAGGCGAAATTATCCGCATAGGCTTTGAGGATCTTGCGCGCGATCTTGGGCTCTGTGACCTGAAAGGCAATGCCATGCGCGGCGGCATAGGCCACAGCCTCGTCCTTTTCCGCAAAGCTTAAACGCACCTGTCCGTCCATATCGGTGGATTGGGTCCAGCCCATGAGCGGATCGGGAGCGCGGGCCGAGGCCGGTTCAAATTCCAGAACCCAGTCCTGGGTCTTGGCTTTTCCAGACTGCATGGCCGACTTGGCGGGCCGGTAAATTCGGGCAAGCATGGCAATGGCCTTATGTCTTAAAAGTCTGATGGTCGGAGCGAGAGGATTCGAACCTCCGACCCTCTGGTCCCAAACCAGATGCGCTACCAGGCTGCGCTACGCTCCGTGCCTTCAGAGCGCGCTATGTGACACGCAATCGTCTGCGCCGCAATGGATACTGAGCACTAAAGTTCAATTGGTTTGCGCATGAGTTTAAACACGCCGCTGCCGCGCACCACATCGCGGCTGCCAACGCGCACGCTGGCCTCGCAAAAGGCCAGATCCTTGGTCTTGCGCGTCACAAGGCCGGTGCCCTGCACCCACTCGCCGGCCCGCGCCATGCTGAGGAAATCAACCGATAGATGGATGGTGACGCTGGCTGTGCCCGTGGCGCGGTGCACGGCCGTGGCCAAGAGGCCATCAAGAAAAGAGGTCAACATGCCGCCATGGACAATGCCCATGCCGTTACAATGGCGCGGCAGGGCAAAAAACGCATGCTCGAAACCGGCCTCATCGACCTTGTGAAAATAGGGGCCATTATGGGTGGTATAGGGCCCGCGCGTGCGCGAGGCGATAAAACCGGGCGGCGGCGACGGTACATGATCAGGCTCAGCCACCCTTAAAGATCCTGTGCTTGACCCGGTCACCTGGAAAAACACCAAGCTCGGCCGCCCGGCCACCGGCAATCTCTAACACCCCTAGCACCATCCCGCCGGAGGGAATCGGAACCTCCGAATGCGGAACAGCATTGCGGGCAATACTGACAATGCGGCCATCGGCGGCGATAAACAGGATATCCAGTGGGATCAGGGTGTTCTTCATCCAAAAAGCCGTTTGCTGCGGCCGTTTAAAGTCAAACAACATGCCCTTGTCTGGCGCGAGGCTTTTGCGAAACATTAGCCCCTGTTCGCGGCTGGCATCATTATCGGCAATCTCGACCTGAAAGGCGACTGGCCCGCTGGCGGCCACAATCTGGAGCCGCTCGACCCGCAAGGGCGTTGCAGCCTGTCCATGCCCAGCCAGACCCAGCCAGGCCATCGCCAAAAGCACCAAAAATCCGCGCCGTCTTAACTGCATCACGCCCATAACCAAACCCTCCAGCCCGCAAGCCGATTTCCAAGCCTAGCCATACCCAAGCGATATGAAATCGCCAAGGAGATTGCGGGGGTGGGCAAGCTCGTTTGAGCGCATAACCCCATATGTTCAACCTTGGGTAAATGGCCTTCCGAGCGCCTTTCAGCGAACGTAACAACAAGGTCACTTGAATTTATAAACAAAATTGTTTAGGTTTCTGAATTGAAAAGCCAAGAATTCAAACGCTGGCTGGCGCAACAGGGCGCGACGTTCAAACCCGGCAAGGGATCGCATTTAAAAGTCTATCTCAATGGCAAGCAATCGGTCCTGCCCATGCACACCACTGATCTAAAAAAAGGCACTCTGGAAGCGATCAAGAAACAGTTGGGGCTGGGCTAAAAGGCGCATCATGTTCAACTATCCCGTAACCCTAACCCATGACGAGGCCGATGGCGGGTTTGTTGCGACCTTTGCGGATATTCCAGAGGCCATTAGCCAGGGCGAAACCGTGGCCGAGGCTATGGAAGCTGCCCGCGCGGCTTTGGAAACGGCGCTAGACTTCTATTTCGACGATAAACGCGCTGTGCCCGCACCGTCCAAGGCCGCAGCGGGTCAAGCGGTGATTGGGTTAAGCGCCAGCCTATCGGCCAAGGTCTTGCTGCTGAACGAGATGATCTATCAAAATATTCGCCCCGCTGAACTGGCCCGCCGCCTCGGCACCCGGCCTCAAGACGTCAACCGCCTTACTAATCTTCGCCACACAACCCGCATAGACAGCATTGCCGCCGCGCTTCAAGCCATGGGCAAGCATCTAGAGATAAGCGTGGTTTGAGGGCTAGATTTGGCTAGCGGCGCCCTACCCCCTCACCGCCTAGCCACCCCGCTCAACTTCTCGACTGTCCGCATGCCGCCAAGACCGAGCATGCCAAACAAAAGGGTCAGAAGCGTGCCGACGTCCAAGGCTTCCATAGGCACGCCAGACCATTTCTGGATCAGGGGCGAGGCAATCGGCTTGATCAGGAAGGCATAGGCGAGGCCCAGCCCGCAGACCCAGCCGACAAAGGGCCGCCAGCCGCTGACAAACAGGTTTGGATTGGCCGCCTCGGTCTGGTTGATCGCCAACTGACCCTTGGCCAGATCGGTATCGGCGGCCAGCCTGGCCAGCTCCAGTTCGCGGCGCAGCTGTTCTTGTAAGGTCGGGTCGGGAATGGTGCGCGTCACCAATGTGTTCAAAAAGCCAAAAACGCCGGTCAGGTCCATGGCTCAAGCCCGCATAAGGTTAGCAGCAATCCGCCGCGCCCAGCCCTTGCCAAAGGTCTGCCAGGTCGAAAGCTCGGTCATCAAAGCAAGACGCGCGCCATTGAACCTGGCGACCAGGACGGCGGGGGCTAGGCCCCGGATCGCCGCCAGACTGACCGGCCCCAGCACCCCGTCTTCCCCTGCACCCACCGCCCTTTGCAGGGTGCAGATCGCAGCGCGAATGCCACTATGGACCGCCATATCAAACAGATCAAACCGCACCGCCTCTGGCACGGCCTCACAGCCCGCACGCCGCCAATAGTCGCGCTTATAGATGGCCTTGGCCGCCTCCAGCGTCAGGTTTCGAATATCCACCGCCGGGTAGGCGCGTTTGGAAATGCCGTATTTGGTCTCACCGCCCGGGTCACGCGGATCGTTCGCATAACCGCCCTCATGCGCCATAAGGGCCTCAAAAGCGTCGTCAAAAGTCATGGATAGGGCTCCGGCCATTACAGAGCCAAAGCTTAGGCGCGATCTGGCAGGGGCGGATAAGTCTGGGCGGAACCCCAAAAAACAAAACGGCCCCCGTTAGGGAGCCGCTGTTTAGATTTGGCGTCAAACACACTGTGTTTGAGCCGCGCCGATGGTAGTCCCTAGGGGAGTCGAACCCCTCTCCCCAGATTGAAAATCTGGTGTCCTAACCGATAGACGAAGGGACCTCATCGACGGGAATGGCGATATATCCGCCTTCT
>CANGEH010000289.1 GCA_947452665.1 Caulobacteraceae bacterium | reverse complement strand
CCATCAGCCCAACCAGTGCCACTGGCCGATCAAGACGCAAAGACGAAAGGGTCACGACCGGCCCTGCTCGCGGCAAAAGGCAATCACGATCGGTTCAAACAAGGCGAGACACTTTTCCATTTAAGCCCAAATATATACGAAAAACACCGCCTAAGCCAAGCCGATCGCCCGACTTGATCAAAACACCTTGCGCGCCTTAACGCCCTTGCGCATTTTTGTGGCATAAGAGTCGGGTAGGTAATACGGCGCTAAAGGAAACTTGCGGATGTTGAGACCCTCAGGCCTGGCCCTGGCCCTTTGTCTGATTGGACTGACCCCGGCCATGGGCCAGACCCCACCGCCGCCGCCTGAACCTGTGCAACAAGAGCCCATGCCAGAGACCGTGGCCATACCACAACCGGCCCAGGCTGCGGTTCAGGTCCAGGCCTTGTCGGCGCCCGACGTGTTTTCGCCCGGCGCGCGCGATACTGGCCTTGGCCCCGATGTGTGGCGCGGCAGCAGTTCTGACATGGCGCGTGAAATCTTGCCCCTAATTGGCAAACGCCCCTTATCGCCAGCCGCCAGCGCCATGGCGCGCCGTCTTTTGGCGACCGGTGCTAGCGCGCCAGAGGGCGCGTCTGATGATTTTGATTTGGCGGCGGCCCGGCTTGGGGCCTTGTTATTGCTTGGCGATGCCGCCGCGGTTGAGGCCATGATCGAGCGCACGCCCGGCGCCAATATCAGCCCAGCCCTTGCCCAGATTCAGGCCGAGGCGGCGATGATTCTCGGACACACAGAAAAGGCCTGCCATGCCGCCGATGCCATCAGTAGTCGCCGCGACGATCCGTTTTGGTTGCGGCTTCGTAGCTATTGTCAGGCCCTAAATGGGCAAATGGCGGCGTCTGGCCTGACCCTTGGCCTAGCCGAGGCGCAAAAGCCCGATCCGGTCTTTGCCCATCTGATGGGACAATTGCTGGCTGGGGGCACATCCAAGACCGGCGCAAGCTTGAGGTCAGGGCTGGACCTTGCCCTATCGCGCACGCTTGGCCTTGATCTTGGCACTGCGATTGCAACCGCCCCGGCCCCGATCGCGATTGCCCTGGCGCGTGATCCGGCGGCGGAGCCGGGCCTAAAGCTCTTGGCCGCTGGCCGCGCCATGCGGTTTGGAGCCCGCCTTGATGACGTGTTTGCCCAAGTCGCCTCGCAGCCCAGCCTTCCGCCCATTGCGGCTGACGGAACTCAGCCACCGCCGCCGCCCTTGGATATTCCAGCCTTGATCAAGCTTCAGGGCACGGCCGCCGAGGCCCGGCTCTTGGCCATTGGCCGCGATACTAATGACCTGGCCCTGCGCGAACAGCTAGTGACCAACCTGCTCAAGCGGTCACAAAATCTGGGCGATTTTCTAGCCATGGCGCGCCTGACTGCACCGCAGATTGCCAGCCTTGCCAAGGCCAATGCCCCTACCGCCGCGCCCGTGCTCTTGGCGACAGCAGCCCTGATCACCGGCGATGTCGAGACGGGCAGCCAAATTCGCCAAGGCCTGCCAGCCGATATGGCGTCTGACGAGATCTTGCTGCTTGATGCCATGCTGACCCTGGCCAAGGGACCGACCGATCCAGACCGGCAGGTCCTGTTGGCGCGGCTTGCGGCGGCGACACAAACCTTGCCGGGTCAGGGCCTATTGGCGCGCCGTCAAACCGCTGCCCTACTCACAGCCGCCTTAACCGCCCATATTGCCGCGCCGGTGCGCAATCAGCTGGCCCAGCTCGATACTGGCAGGCTTGAGGCCCCGGCGGCTCGGCTCTTTGCGCTTGATCTGGCGGCGGGCGATCAGCTCAAGGCCGAAAGCATCTTGTCGGCCCTAGCCATTCTCAATGCCAGTGGCGCCCAGGGCCCCAAGCTCAATGATCGGGTCCAGCTGGTTCGCGGGCTTGGTCTAGCGGGCCTTGGCCCCGATGCCACGGCGCTGGCCATGGAGGGCATAGTGCTTTCTCAAGGCTTTGCCTCAGCCCCGACGACAACAACCAAGCCGGCGACCAAACCCCTCGCCAAACCAAAACCCAAACCTAGGCCCGCGCCCAAGCCCAGGGCGACTGCGTCTAATTCATGAGCGCCGCAGGCTGGTGCGAGGCGTTTTTGGAAATGATGGCGGTCGAGCGCTCGGCGGCCAAAAACACCCTCGCCGCCTATGGCCGTGACCTTGGCGATGCCCAGGCCTTTTTAGCGGCCCGCAAAACCGACCTTGCGAGCGCCGCGCCGGAAGACATAGAGGCCTATTTTGCCCATATCGGCGCGCACGGGGCCTCGCCCGCCACGGCTGCGCGCCGCCGCTCGGCCTTGCGCCAGTTTTACCGGTTTGTGCTCGGCGAGGGCTGGCGCGAGGATGATCCCGCCCGCCGCGTTGATGCGCCCAAGCGCGGTCGCCCCCTGCCCAAGGTGCTGTCCAGAACCGATGTTGAGCGCCTGATAGCCGCCGCGCCCTTGGTCGAGGTCGGCAGGGGCGAGGCGGGATTAAGGCTCGGCTGTATGATCGAGCTCTTATATGCTTCGGGCCTTCGCGTGTCTGAGCTCTTGGCCCTAACCCTAGCCGCCGTGGCGCGCGACCCGGCGTTTTTGATCGTCAAGGGCAAGGGCGGTAAGGAAAGGCTGGCCCCGCTCAATGCCCCGGCGCGTGAAGCCATCAAGGCCTATCTACCGCATCGCCGCAGTTTTTTTGCCAAGGGGGTCAAGGATAGCCCGTGGCTGTTTCCATCGCGCAGTGCAGGCGGATGCCTGACCCGGCGGCGGTTTGGCCAAATGCTTGATGCCTGCGCCCTTGCCGCCAGAATCGATCCAGCCCAGGTCAGCCCCCACGTCCTGCGCCACGCCTTTGCTACCCACCTGCTCGAGGGCGGGGCTGACCTGCGCACGGTGCAAAAACTGCTGGGCCATGTCGATATCACCACCACCCAGATCTATACCCATGTCACCGAGGGCCGACTGCGCCAGGTCGTCGAGACCAGCCATCCCCTATCTCGGACCCGGACCAAGGGCCTTTAAGGCCCAGATTGTCCGGACATCTTGACCCCCGCCCCGGCCTCAGCCAAAACAGGGCCAATCGATCAAGAGGCCCTGCCCATGAAAACCCCGCGCAATTATTTCAAGCCCCTGTCGATCGGCGCGCCTGCGCCTTTGCGCGAAATTCCGCCCCGGGTTGAACGCATGATCCATTTTGTGCCGCCGCATCTGGAAAAGGTCCGGGCCAAGGTCGGCCAGATCGCTGCCACGGTCGATGTGATCTTGGGCAATCTGGAAGACGCCATTCCCGCCGATGCCAAGACCGCAGCGCGGCATGGCTTTATCGAAATGGCCAATGCCACCGATTTTGCCGCCATGGGGGTTGGGCTCTGGACCCGGATTAATTGCCT
>CANGEH010000288.1 GCA_947452665.1 Caulobacteraceae bacterium | reverse complement strand
GGGGGCGTGTAATAGCGCAATTGAGTTTAAGAGGAAGGTTTGCCGATGTCTCTCGTGCCTTTTGATGATCGCGATGGCTGGATCTGGCTTGACGGGGAATTTGTACCCTGGCGCGAGGCAAAGGTACACGTACTGACCCATGCCCTGCACTATGCCTCGGCCGTGTTCGAGGGCGAGCGGATGTATGGCGGCGAAATTTATATGTTGACCGAGCATACCAAGCGCCTCTTTCGGTCGGCCGAATTACTCGACTTCGAGATCCCCTATACGGTGGCCCAGATCGATCAGGCCTGCAAGGAGACCTGTGCGCGCAATGGCTTAACCGACGCCTATTTGCGGCCCCTGGCCTGGCGCGGCTCGGAAGTCATGGGGGTTTCGGCCCAGTCGACAAAGATCCATGTCGCCATCGCGGCCTGGGAATGGCCTAGCTATTTCAAGCCCGAAGAAAAGGCCAAGGGCATTCGTCTGGGCCGGGCCAAGTATCGCCGTCCCTCCCCAGAAACCGCCCCAACCGAGTCCAAGGCGGCGGGTCTTTATATGATCTGCACCATCTCCAAGCATATTGCCGAGCGTGAGGGCTATGCCGACGCCCTGATGCTGGACTATCGCGGCTATGTGGCCGAGGCGACGGGGGCCAATATCTTCCTGGTGCGCGATGGCGTCATCCATACGCCCAAGCCCGACTGCTTCCTTGACGGCCTGACCCGGCAATCGGTGATTAAGCTGGCTCGTGCCCGCGGCTTTGAGGTGGTGGAGCGCCACATCCTCGAAGAAGAACTGCCCACCTTTAGCGAGGTGTTTATCTGCGGCACCGCCGCCGAGGTCACCCCGGTGGCTGAGATTGGCGAATTTACCTATCGGCCAGGCAATATCTCCCTGTCCTTGATGGACGACTATGCCCGCATGGTTCGGCGCGAGCCCTTGTCGATAGCGGTCTAGACCTCTTACCTAGGCCAAGGGCTTGGCGGTCTGGTTCCAGATCGTATCAAGCCCTTGGCGATAGGTCGGATAGGCTGGTTTCCAGCCCAGTTCCTGTTTGGCCAGGGCATTGGAGACCCGCTTGTTTTCGGCATAGAACCGCTTAGCCATGGGCGACAAGGCGTCGATCCCGACCTCTGGTGGCAGGGCTAGGCCCGCCAGGTCTGCGGCATAGGCGATCACGTCCTGAGGCGGGGCAGGCTCGTCATCGCACAGATTATAAATGCCGCCCGCTCTTGGCCGGGCGATCGAGGCGGCAAGGCCGCTGGCAATATCCTCAACATGGATGCGCGAAAACACCTGGCTAGGCTTGATCACCCGCCGGGCATCACCGGCCCTTAGCCGATCAAAGGCCGACCGGCCGGGGCCATAGATTCCGGGCAGGCGAAACACCATGACGCTGAGGCCCATGCCTTGACCGACTTGTAGCCAGTCGCGCTCCGCCCCGACCCGGCGCGCGCCCTCCGGCGAGCTGGCGCGCAAGGGGCTGTTTTCAAACACCCAGCCGCCGCCCTGATCACCATAGACACCGGTGGTGGAAACATAGCCAATCCAGTCGGGAAAGGCTGCGCTGCGGGCTAGGGCCGGGACAATCTGTTGCAGGGCCGGACAGCCCGCGGGGCCCGGCGGGGCTGTGATCAATATGGCCTTGGCTCGGCCCATGGCATCTGCCATGGCGTCTGGGTCCGCAGGATTGACCGGGGTGATATTGAGGCCGATCAAGGCATCGGCCTTGCCTAGCGTCCGCGCCGTCGCCGACACGGCCCAGCCCTTGGCCTGCATCTGCCGCGCCAAGACCTGACCGCTAAAGCCCAGGCCATAGATAAACAATTCCGGTGTCACGCGCGGCCCTCTTGCCCGCCACAAGGCTTATCAGGACGCGGCCGGGTGTCTAGGGCATGGGCAAGACCTAGACTTGAAAAACCCTGCCCAGCCCGTTAGATCGAAAGTAACGAACTGGAGGCTATCAGCATGGTCACAGCAAGCTCATCAGGGTCCTCACGCGACAAGGTCCGCGCCCATCGCCTGCGTCAGCGCGCCTTGGGGCTTAGGCCGGTTCAGATCTGGGTGCCGGATGTGCAGGCCCCGGCGTTTAAGGCCGAGGCCCATCGCCAGTCTCTCGCCGTCGGGGTCGCGACCGCTCAGGCCCTTGCCGATCAGGCCTTTATTGATGCCGTATCAGATACTGATGAGGCATGAGGCGCGGCGAAATCTGGACGGTTTCCGGCGGCGGTGACTATGCGGGAAAGCCAAGGCCAGTGTTGATTATTCAAGACGACAGTTTCGATGCCACCTTGTCGGTCACAGTCTGCCCTTTCAGTACGGACGAGACCGAGGCACCGCTGTTTCGACTGACTGTCCTGCCCAATCCCCGCAATGGCCTTCGCCAGGCCAGCCGCCTCATGGTTGACAAGATTACGACCGTGGCCAAGTCCAAATTGGGTTCACGAATCGGGCAATTGGACGCGCCAGACATTATGCGGCTCAATCAGGCCATGCTGGTTTTTCTAGGCCTGACCCGATCGCCCGGGGCGCGCTAACCCAAAAGCGCGGTGACCGCCGTCCGGGCCGCAGCGCCCAGTTCTGGATGCTCCAAGGCCATGGCGACATTGGCGCGCAATAGGCCAATCTTGTCGCCACAGTCATAGGTGACGCCGTCATATTCCAGCGCATGAAAGTCCTGGGTCTTGAGCAGGGTCAGCATGGAATCGGTCAGCTGAATCTCGCCGCCCGCGCCCTTGCCCTGCTCGGCCAAGAGGCCAAAGATTTCGGGTTGGAGAATATAGCGGCCGGATATGAATAGGTTAGACGGCTCTGTGCCCTTGGGCGGCTTTTCGACCATGCCGGTCATGCGGTTGAGCCGGCCGTCTTGGCCGTCGAGCGCGACAATGCCGTATTGATGCGCCTGGCCTTCGGGGCAGGGCTCGACCACAACAATATTGCCGCCTTTTTGATTATAGGCGTCCATGGCCTGGCCCATGGCGGGCACCTTGGCCGACATCACCATGTCCGGCAGCATGACGGCAAACGGCTCATCGCCAATAATGTCGCGCGCGCACCAGACCGCGTGACCCAGCCCAAGCGGGGCCATTTGGCGCACAAAGCTCATCTCGCCGGGGCGGGGCAACTCGTCGCGTAACTGCTTGAGGATATCGTGCTTGCCCTTGGCCTCAAGCTGGGCCTCCAGCTCGATCTGATGGTCGAAATAGTCCTCGATTGCGCCCTTGGCGCGGCCCGTCACAAACACGAAATGCTCAATCCCTGCGGCGCGGCCCTCAGCGACAATATAGGACAGGATCGGCCGATCCAGGACATTGAGCAGCTCCTTGGGCGTCACCTTGGTGCCCGGCAGGATGCGCGTGCCAAGGCCAGCGACCGGCAATACAGCTTTACGAACGGGTTTCATGCGGGCTCCGAAACAGGGCAGCAATGGGTGTTAAG
>CANGEH010000287.1 GCA_947452665.1 Caulobacteraceae bacterium | reverse complement strand
TCTTGGCGAGACCAAGGAAGAGGTCATGCAGGTGATGGATGATATGCGCTCGGCCGGCATCGATTTTTTGACCATTGGTCAATATCTGCAACCGACCCGCCGCCATGCCGCAATAGACCGCTATGTCGATCCCGCCGAGTTCAAGGCCTATGAGGCCATTGCTAGGGCCAAGGGCTTTTTGATGGTGTCGTCCAGCCCCTTAACCCGCTCCTCGCACCATGCCGGCGATGATTTTGCACGGCTGAGGCTGGCGCGTGAGGCCAAGACCGCTCGGTCTGGCGCGGCAGAATAAGGGCGGGGCGGTCTCTTGCGACATCATCTGGTTCGTACCCTCGCCTATAGTCCAGAACAATTGGTGGCCTTGGTTGGCGATGTAAAAGCCTATCCAGACTTTATCCCCTGGATTACCAGCATGCGGACCTGGAACGTGTCTGAGCATAAGAATGGGGTGATCCAACTTGATGCCGAGGCAACCATTGGCTTTTCGTTTTTGACCGAGCGCTTTGCCACCCGAGTTTTGCGCGACCCTAATCGCGGACTTGTCCAGGTTGCCTTGATCTATGGTCCGTTTCGTCACCTGTCCAATGTCTGGCAATTTGAGGCATGCGCCGAGGGTAGTCGCGTCGAGTTTACGATTGATTTTGAGTTCAAGACCAAGCTTTTAGATGGTTTGCTGAAGGCCAATATGTCGAGCGCGGTCAATCGGTTAATGCAATGTTTTGAAGACCGCGCTGAGGCTCTTTATGGCGCAAACGCCAAGGCCTAGTTCATCCGCTCGCGCAGCATATCCAGGGCGACCTTGACCGCCTCCATGCGGATTTCATTGCGGCCCAGATCGCCAAACCGCTCGACCCTATGGATAATGCCGTGATTAGTGCGGAAGGTGGCAAAATGCACCAGTCCAACGGGTTTAAGGCTTGATCCACCGCCAGGCCCAGCCACGCCCGTAATCGAAACCGCGACATGCGCATTAGAATTGGTCACCGCGCCTTCCGCCATCATCCGTGCGACGGGCTCAGACACAGCCCCATAATCGGCAATCATGTCGCCGGGCACATCAAGCATTTCGGACTTGGCGCGGTTGGAATAGGTGACAAACGCCCGGTCCAACACATCCGACGACCCGGCAATCGCGGTTATGGCCGCGCTGACCAGTCCGCCTGTGCAGCTTTCCGCCGTAGTGATCCGCAGATTGCGTTCACGTGCCTCATCGACCAATAGACGGGCTAGGGTCTCAATCTCGAACGGGAACATGGGCGGCCTTTCTCAAATCATCATTTGGGGATCATGGACCCTAGATCAGCGGCATGTCCACATTGGCGACAGCCTGGGCGGCCATGCCTTCGCGGCGACCTGTAAAGCCCATGCCTTCGGTCGTGGTCGCCTTGACGCTAATCCTGTCTAGCGGCAGGGCCAGTATTTCGGCGAGTTTCTCACGCATGGCCTGGCGGTGCGGTTTAATCTTGGGCTGCTCGCAGATCAGGGTCACATCAATATTAATCAAGGCCCCGCCCTTGGCCATGACCAGGGCCGCGGCATGACGCAAAAAAACCGCAGAAGCCGCGCCGCGCCATTGCGGGTCAGTGGGGGGGAAGTGATCGCCAATATCGCCCTCGCCAATTGCGCCCAGAATGGCATCGGTCAGGGCGTGCAGGGCGACATCGGCGTCCGAATGGCCTACCAGTCCCTGATCGTGCGCAATCTCGACCCCGCAAAGCCAGACCCGGTCGCCCGGTTCAAACCGGTGGGCATCATAGCCAAGCCCCGTGCGCACGGCACGGCGGCCTGCGGCCAAGGCGTCCGCCATCGCAAAATCCTCCGGATAGGTCAGTTTAAACAGGCGAATATCCCCGGCCACCGCGACCACACGCCCACCGAACCGCTCCATCACCCCGGCATCATCGGTCATGGCCGCATCTGGGGGCAAGGCGTCATAGGCTGCTTGCAGGGCTTGGCGGTGAAAGGCTTGCGGGGTCTGGACCTGAAAAAGCCCATCGCGCGAGGCTGCGACCAGGCCCTTGTCGCCCAAGGTCTTGAGACTATCGGCCACCGCCAAGGCAGGTACGGCCCCATCCGCGGAGGCCAGCGCATCTAACAAACTCTGGACATGGGCGGTCGTGACAAAGGGTCGGGCGGCATCATGGATCAGGACAGCCTCCGGCCCGCCTTGGCTTAGGGCGGCTAGGCCAGATCGCACCGACTCTGACCGGTTTTCGCCGCCATGGGCCAGGACCCAGCCGCTCAAGTCCGATAAGGCGGCCTTGGCCAGTGCCTCGTCGCCTGAGCGGATTACCACCACCAAGGGGTCGGCCCCGGCCTCAATCAAGGCACGTGCCGACCAGGCCAGGACCGGTAGGCCGCCTAGGGCGCGCCACTGCTTGGCCAAACCTTGGCCTGCACGTTGGCCAGATCCCGCCGCAACAAGAATTGCTGAAAACCTCATGCCCCCTGTTTTGGCCAGCTTTCAGCCAAAGTCCAGACTAGACGCGCAAGATAATTATGCCTAAAAAGAAGGCGATTGAGGTGATTAATAAATGGGCGATAATCTGACGATTGGTGCGGTAACCATCCCTGGCCGGGTCTTGCTCGCGCCCATGACTGGTGTCAGCGATCTTCCGTTTCGCCGCACGGCCCTTGCGCAAGGGGCCAGCTATGTCGCCACCGAAATGGTCGCCAGTGCGGACCTCGCCATTGGCCGACCCGATGTGGTGCGGCGTGCGGCGCTTGGCCAGGGCGACGGGCTGATGATCATGCAATTGGTCGGTCGAGAGGCGCAATGGATGGCTAGGGGGGCAAGGCTGGCCGAGGCCGCCGGGGCCCAGATTATCGATATCAATATGGGCTGTCCGGCCAAGGAAGTGACCGGTGCCTTATCCGGCTCGGCCCTGATGCGCGATCTTGATTTGGCAGAGTGCCTGATCAAGGCAGTGATCGACGCGGTCAGTGTCCCCGTGACCGTCAAGATGCGGCTCGGCTGGGACGAGAACACGTGTAATGCCCCTCTGCTTGCTCAGCGCGCCGAGGCGGTCGGCGTAAGGGCCGTCACCGTGCATGGCCGCACCCGCAACCAATTCTATAAGGGGCAGGCCAATTGGCAGGCCGTGGCGGCCGTCAAACAGGCTGTGTCAATTCCGGTCATCGTCAATGGCGACATTGTTGACCTAGCATCAGCAAAGGCCGCCTTGGCCATATCGGGCGCTGACGCGGTGATGATTGGACGGGGCGCTTATGGCCGCCCATGGATTGCCGCCGCAATTGAGGCGGGCCTGCAGGGCCAAGACCTTGCCGAACCACAGGCCGATGAGCGGCTAGCGATTGTGCTTGGCCATTTCGAACAGGCCTTGGCCTTTCATGGTGATCATCATGGGGTCAAGATTTTCCGCAAACACCTTGGCTGGTACATAGAGGCGGCGCCCTGGCC
>CANGEH010000286.1 GCA_947452665.1 Caulobacteraceae bacterium | reverse complement strand
TAGTCTGACCAGGCCATTTCCGCCATCCCGCCCTCGGCATGGCGGGCGCTCAAATAGCGGCTGAGCAGGTCAAATTGTTCCATACTGGCCTGGGCCGGTACAATCTCGCGCGTCAGGTCACTATTGCGTTCTAAGCTTCGGCGCTCGGAGCGGGAAAACACATAATCAGGCACAGGTATACGCGCGGACCAGCAGGCGTCGCAGGCTTCGCAAGACGGGCGGTAAGCAATGTTTTGCGATCGACGAAACCCAACCTGGGTTAGGGTGTCATTGACATTGGCACCATCCGCGACCGGCAAATGGGCAAACACCTTGCGTTCGTTCCGGCCCGGCAAATAGGGGCAGGGCGACGGAGCGGTTAGGAAAAACCGGATCTGTCTAGGCGAAAAGTGGTGCGTCACGCTGGGTGGAAGTCCTCTGAAGTGGCGATCGCTGGTTTCGCGATCATTAGGCCAAATCTGCCAACAGACTGCAAGGCTTATCAAAAGGTCTTGGTGGGTGGCAGGACCGGGGCCTCGCGCAACAGGGTAATCGTAATGCGCCGATTGCTGGGCAAGGTGGGGTCATCGGGAAACAAGGGCTCAACGCCCGCCTTACCGGCGACCTGATAGATGCGGTCACGGCTTAGGCCTGATTCCTCGAGCAAGGCGCGCGCGGCATCGGCACGGCTAGATGATAGGGTCCAGTCACTGGTTGATTTTGCATTTCGCGGATCGACGCTCGTGTGCCCGGCAATGCTGACCCGATTGGGTAATTGGTTCATAATCTTGGTTACCGCGCGGAGTAAGACCCTGGCGCGGGCATTGGGTTTGGCCGATCCGCCGTCAAACATGGGCCTGCCCTCTTGGTCAACCAGCTGGATTCGAAGGCCCTCCGGGGTCTTGTCAATCAGGACCTGCTTGGACAGTTCCGAGAGTTCGGGCATGGATTGAATGGCTTGACGCAAGGATTGCGCGGCAGTGTCCATACTCTGGTCTTCTTGCCGAGTGGTTTCGTTGCCGTGCCCGGACGCGGTGCTTGTTGAGCTGCCCACCTCAGTGCTGGACGGGGCCTGTGGAACCAGCCTGTCCAGAACATCCTTGGAGCCGCGACTGCGGGAGTTGTCGTCACTCAAGGATGTCCCACCCAAAATGCCGCCGGCACCGCTGGTGGACTGAGACACGCTGGCGGGCGCAAAATAGCCCGCAATCCCTACCTTTTGTTCGGGCGAGGTCGTATTGATCAGCCACATCAACAGGAAAAAAGCCATCATGGCGGTCACGAAATCGGCATAGGCCACCTTCCAGGCGCCCCCGTGGTGGCCGCCGCCAATCACTTTCTTAACCTTTTTGATCATGATCGGTCTGTCGCCGTCCGCCATGCCTCGCCTCATTATGGTTTGGTGCTATATGGCTAAGCTATAAGGGCTGGATGTTAAGATGGGGTTTCGGTCCTACGCGCACAGGCCGATATGACCAGATAGGAATTAAGCTTGATTATGGATGAAGCCAGCCAATACCGCCGGGCCTTGGGCGCTTATGCGACAGGCGTTGCCGTCGTGACCGTGGCCCAGGACGCGGCCGATCCCGGCCAAGGTGCCTTTGGTGTAACGATTAATTCGTTTACCTCAGTATCCTTAACGCCAAGGCTGATCTTGTGGTGCCTCGATGATGCCTCCGAGCGCGGGCGGCTATTTGCCAAGGCTGAGGCGTTTGGCATTAATGTGCTGGCGCAAGGCGACCGTCATGTCTCCGACCGCTTTGCGCGCGGCGACGGCTATAGGCTCGAGGCCGATGAGGTGAAACCCGGTCCCCAGGCCGGGGACGCGCCCGTGCTCAAGACCGCTGTGACGCGCCTGTCCTGCAAGGTGCATTCGCGCCAGCAAATGGGCGATCACCTGGTCATTGTCGGCGAGGTTACCGATTTTGATACAATGGAGGGGGACTCGCTCCTCTATTATCGTGGCAAATATAGCCGCGTTCACGCCGACTAAGGAATAGGCGCATGCAGATTGGCTTTATCGGGCTAGGGGTTATGGGCCATCCCATGGCCGGGCATCTGGCCAAGGCTGGTCACGGTGTTCAGGTGTTTAATCGCTCTGCCGATAAGGCCAAGGCCTGGAGCGCGGCGCATGGCGGCATAGCGCATGATACAGCCGCCGGTGCTGCAGACGGCTGCGAGATGGTTGTCCTTTGTGTGGGCAATGATGACGATGTGCGCGGTCTGGTTGCCGGTATTCTGCCAGTCATGGCTAGGGGCGCAATCATTGTCGATCACACCACCACATCGGCCAAGTTAGCCAAGGCCATGGCGCAGCAGGCAATGGCGCTTGGGCGATCCTTTCTCGATGCGCCGGTTTCTGGCGGTCAGGCGGGGGCTGTAAACGGGGCCTTGACCATCATGATTGGCGGCGATCAGGCCGCCTATGATCGTGCGGTGCCGGTCTTGTCGGCCTATGCCAAGGCCATCCGGCATATGGGCGAGGCGGGCAGTGGCCAATTGGCCAAGATGGTCAACCAGATCTGTATTGCCGGCGTGGTCCAGGGTCTGGCCGAGGCCGTACACTTCGCCAAAAACGCCGGGCTGGATACCGATGCCGTGCTGGCCGCCATCAGCCAGGGCGCGGCCCAGTCTTGGCAGATGGATAATCGCTGGAAGACCATGGTTGAGGGCCAATATGAATTTGGCTTTGCCGTGGACTGGATGCGCAAGGATCTTGGGCTTGTGCTGGATGAGGCCCGCGCCAATGGCTCGCAGCTGGCCCTAACCGCCCTAGTCGATCAGTTCTATGCCGAGGTTCAGGCCATGGGCGGCAACCGCTGGGATACGTCCAGCCTAGCGGCAAGGCTCAAGGCCTCATCTTAAGGATTAACTTGCTGAGGATTGAAAATCTTACCCCTCCCCAAGCGCGCCTCGTCCTGATAGGCAAGGGGCCAAGACGTTCATAAGAGCGCGCAAGCCTTGGGGGAAGACATGATGGTTTCGAGAATTTGGCAGTTTGGGGCGGCGATATTGGCGTCCTTGTTCTTGTCACCAGAGGCGGCGCAGGCCCAGCCTGTTATTGCGGCCGCGTCCGGCGATACAGCCTGGATCTTGACCGCCACGGCACTTGTCTTGCTCATGACCCTGCCGGGCCTGGCCCTGTTCTATGGCGGCCTGGTGCGCTCTAAAAACGTCCTATCGGTCATGACCCATTGCGTGGCCATTGCGTGCCTGGCTTCAGTGGTCTGGCTGTTGGGCGGCTATAGTCTTTCATTTTCGGGATCAAATCCCTGGATCGGCGACCTGGCCAAGTTTGGCCTGATCAGTGTCCCGCGCACGGCCCAGGTCGGGGCCATACCGGAATCGGTGTTTTTTGCTTTCCAGATGGCGTTTGCGATTATTACCCCGGCCCTGATTATTGGTGCCTATGTCGAGCGGATAAGGTTTGGCGCCGTGCTGTTGTTTTCGGGCCTTTG
>CANGEH010000285.1 GCA_947452665.1 Caulobacteraceae bacterium | reverse complement strand
TCCTTTGAAGAAGAAGAGCGCCGAGTCTATCCCCTCGGCGCGACCGCGGCCCATTTGATTGGGTATTCGGGCAAGGGCGGCGCAGGCCTTGCTGGGGCTGAATTGGCGCTTGACCAGACGGTGCGCAATGGCGCGGCCCATCACGATGCCATTGCGCTGGCGATTGATCTTCGCGTCCAGTCGGCGCTTGAGGATGAGGTGCAAAAGGCGGCGCGTGAATTCCAAGCCAAGGGTGCGGTCGGTCTGGTGACCAATATCCATACGGGCGAGGTCTTGGGCATGGTCAGCTATCCTGATTACGACCCAAATCTTGTCGGCCAAACAGCGCCGGATCTGCTGCGCAATCGCGCGGCGGCGCAGGTTTATGAGATGGGTTCGATCTTCAAGGTCTTTACGGTGGCCATGGGACTCGATACTGGCGCCGCGACCTTGAGCACCACTTTTGATGCGACGATGCCGATCAAGTTCGCTGGTCAGACCATTCATGACTATCATCCACAAAACCGGGTCATGACGCTTTCAGACATTTTTCTGCACTCGTCCAATATCGGCACCTCGCGGCTGGCCTTGTCGATGGGGCCAAACACCATGCAGGACTATTTCCGCAGGTTTGGCCTGTTTTCCGCTGCCCCGATCGAGCTGGCTGAGACGACCAGGCCGCTCCTGCCTCGGCAATGGACGCCCAATATTGTTGCCTCGACATCGTTTGGGCATTCCATCTCCGTCACGCCACTGGCTGTTGCGGCAGGTATGGGCGCTGTTCTCAATGGCGGGACCTTCATTCCCTTGACCATCCGCAAGCTTGAGCCCGGCGCTGTGCCCAGCGGTCGACGGGTGATATCACAGGCCACGGCCCGTAGCGTGCTGGATGTGATGCGCCTGAATGTCACCAATGGCACAGGCGGTCAGGCAGAGTTGGCTGCGCCAGGCTATCGGATTGGCGGCAAGACCGGTTCAGCCGACAAGGTGATCGCTGGCAAATATGATCATTCCAAGCTGGTCTCGACCTTTGCCGCCGTCTTCCCGACCGATGGGGCCATGGAGGCCAACCGGTATTTTGTCTTGATCCTGCTCGATGAACCCAAGGGCAATAAGGCCTCAAGTGGCTTTGCCACGGGCGGCTGGACGGCGGCCCCGACCGCAGGAAGGGTGATTGAGCGCATAGCGCCCTATCTGGGCATCAAGCGCGTTGCGACGCCCCTGCCCTTGGCAGCGGCAAGCGCCCTTACGCCTGAACGCTTAAATGGGGGCGAATTATGATGGCACGGCCCCTATCCGAACTGGTCCAGCGGGCGCTTGACCTAGACCCCATGATCCAGGCCATAACCGCCGATAGCCGCAAGGTCGGGCCCGGCGTATTGTTTGCCGCCCTGCCCGGTACCAAGGTCGACGGGGCCAGCTTTATCCCGGCAGCGATTGCAGGGGGGGCGGCGGCTATACTCGCCGGGTCAGAGGCTCCAGACCAAGGCGTGCCCGTCATCCGGGTGAGCGATCCACGCCGCGCCTATGCGCTGGCCGCCCAGGCGCTTTATCAGCGCCAGCCAAGGGTCTGTGTCGCGGTCACGGGCACCAATGGCAAGACCTCGGTGGCGACGTTTTGTCGGCAGATTTTTGAGGCCCTTGGCCATAAGGCCGCCAGCATGGGCACGCTGGGTGTCACCGCTATGGGCCAGCAATTGACGCCGCCGGGCCTGACCACACCAGATGCGGCCGATGTCGCCGAAATGATGGCTAGGCTTGCGGATATGGGCGTAACCCATATGGCGCTCGAGGCCTCGTCCCACGGTATTGACCAGCGCAGGCTCGATGGGGTGACCCTAACGGCGGCTGCGTTTTTGAACCTGACCCAGGACCATCTGGACTATCACGGCGATATGGCCAGCTATGGCCGCGCCAAGCTCAGGCTGTTTGATACCCTATTGCCGCGCGGTGGTACGGCGGTGCTCAATGCCGATAGCGATGCCTTTGGCCGTTTTGCCGCCGCTGCCGTTATGGCCGGTCAGACCGTCTTGTCGGTAGGCGAACGGGGTCAGTCCCTGACCTTGAAATCACGCCAACTCCTACCCTCAGGCCAGCGTCTGGTTGTGGGCTTTGGTACAGGCGAAGCGACGATTGACCTGCCGCTGGCGGGCGCGTTTCAAGCGGCCAATGCCCTAGCGGCTGCAGGGCTTTGCATTGCGGCGGGTGAAGATCCAGAAGCCGTCTTGGCAGCGCTTGCGCATTTGCAAGGCGCGCCGGGTCGGCTGCAAAGGGTTGGGTCCGGCCCAAAGGGCGGCGAGGCCTATGTCGATTATGCCCACACGCCTGATGGGCTAGAAACCGTGCTTGACGCGCTCAGGCCCCATACCCAGGGGCGTCTGATCGTGGTGTTTGGCGCGGGCGGTGATCGTGACCGGGGCAAGCGGCCGCAAATGGGCGAGATTGCTGCGCGGCTGGCCGATATCGCCATCGTCACGGATGATAATCCGCGCTCTGAAGATCCGGCCGCGATCCGCGCGGCGATCCTGGCCGCAGCGCCAGGCGCGCTAGACATGGGCGATCGCCGCGCCGCCATTATCCATGCTGCCAGCCTGCTGCGCTCGGGCGATGTCTTGGTGGTGGCAGGCAAGGGGCATGAACAGGGCCAGACCGTGGCCGGTGTGGTGCATCCGTTCGACGATGTGCGTGAAACCGCGCTAGCACTTGGGCTGGAGGCGCCGCAATGAGCCGCCCCCTCTGGACCCGCGATGAGATTATTCAGGCAACCGGCGGCCAGGGCCTTGGGCCAGACTTTGCCGCGACCGGCCTTGCTATCGATACCCGCGACCTTGAGGCCGGTGATTTGTTCATTGCCCTGGCCGGTGTGCGTGATGGGCATGATTTTGTTGGTCAGGCCAATGCCAAGGGCGCGGCCGCAGCCCTGGTTAGCCAGACGGTTGAGGGTTCGGCCGTGCAGGTGCCAGACGTCTTGACCGGATTAGAACAGATGGGCGTCTATGCCCGCAAGCGCGCCTCTGGCGTCCGGCGCGGGGCAATTACCGGCTCGGTCGGCAAGACCAGCCTAACCCAGGCCGTGGCGACGGGTCTTACCATGGCCGGGCATGGCCATGCCTCGATCAAGTCGTTCAACAACCATATTGGCGTGCCGCTGACGCTTGCGCGCATGCCCGCCGATACCAAGTGGGCTGTATTTGAGCTGGGCATGAACCATGCCGGCGAGATTGAGCCGCTGAGTTCTATGGTCGCGCCGCATGCGGTCTGCGTCACGACGGTCGGTCCGGTGCATATCGAAAACTTTGCCGATGGCGAGGCGGGCGTTGCCCTAGCCAAGGCCGAGATCTTTGCCGGGCTAGAGCCGGGCGGTACAGCAATCCTCAATGCCGATAATCACTGGTTCGACCTGCTAATGGCCAGGGCCCGCGCCGTCGGGGCCCGGGTGCATAGCTTTGGCGCGGCCGGTACAAAT
>CANGEH010000284.1 GCA_947452665.1 Caulobacteraceae bacterium | reverse complement strand
GGTCTTTGGCTCTGCAGACATGGGCGTTTTCCCTTGATTGGCGTGTTTGGTCTTGCGCATTCAAACACCTGTTGGGATGAGTGATAACAGCGCGGTTCGGCCAAGGCTAGATCGCTATCACGGGTCAGGCTTTTTGTGAGGAATTTCACACATGCATATCAAGGATAAGGTGGTCATTGTCACAGGCGGGGCCAATGGCATTGGTGAGGCCATGGCGAGGCGTTTTGCGGCTGACGGTGCCAAGGCGGTGGTGATTGCCGATCGTGACGTGGCAAGGGCCCAGAGCGTGGCGGCCGATATTGGCGGCCTGGCCGTGGCCTGCGATGTCTCAGTCGAGGCCGATATCCAGAACCTGATTGCCAAGGCCAAGGCGGCCTATGGTCCGATTGATCTTTTTTGTTCCAATGCCGGCATAGCCGATGGCGATCCCGACCCAAACAATGCCGCCTCATCGAGCAATGCCTCTTGGGAGCGCAGCTGGGGCGTCAATGTCATGGCCCATATTTACGCAGCGCGCGCGCTCCTGCCCGACTGGGTGGCTAGGGGGGAGGGCTATTTCCTCAATACGGTATCGGCGGCAGGGCTCCTGTCCCAGATTGGCAGTGCGACCTATTCGGTGACCAAGCATGCGGCGATTGGCTGGGCGGAAAACCTGGCCCTGAACCATAAGGATCGCGGCATCAAGGTCTCGGTGCTTTGCCCGCAAGGCGTGGATACCAACCTGCTGCGCGCTGGCCCTGAAGGTCCGCAAAACCTAGACGGCGTCTTGACCGCTGAAGCCGTGGCCGAGTCGGTCATGCAGGGGCTTGAGGCCGAGACCTTCCTCATCCTGCCCCATCCCATGGTGCTGAACTATATGCGCAATAAGACGGGTGACTATGACCGCTGGATTGGCGGCATGGCCAAGCTGCGCCGCGCCATCATGGCCAGCCGCACGCCTAAACCATAATCGCGTCCGCCAGGGCCGCGCCAGAGCGATAGGCAAACTCTATGCGCGGTCCAAGGCGCCAGTCGCCGCAAACGCCAAGGCCTAGCTCTTCAGATAGGCCAAAACCGGTGCCAGCCGGGGTCTCGATCTGGGCATAGCGCCAGCGGTGGGCGCTTAGCGCGATTGGCGCGGGCAGGTCGGCGTGGCTGGCGAGTGCGTCCAGCAGCCTCTGGGCAACTGCCTCTTGCGGGGCTTCCAGATGGGTGCGCGACCAGTCCGGGGATCCGTGGAGTATCCAGGCCTCTGGCCCGGCCCGGCCCGGCTTTGAATTTTCCCGCGCCATCCAACTGATCGGGCCGGTTTCAAGCCGCGCGCCGTCAAATCCGGTTTCGATGGGGCGATCAAACACGGCCATGGCCGCCCAGCAGGGTGCGCTTTTCACAGCCTCTGCCTCGGCCGCCAGGTCTGGCACCCAAGGGTCGATCAGGGCTGCGGTCTGTTCGGCGGGCACGGCGATCAATACCAGATCGTATGGGCCGCGGGTTGCGCCGGCGCTAAAGCGCAATTTCCAAGCCTTGGGCGCGCCCTCAATGACGGTGACCTGGGCGCCAAAGGTGACGTCAAGTCCGGCAAGATGGGCCTTGACCACGCTGCTCATGCCGCCAACCCCGCAATAGCGGGTATCGCCGCCGAGGGGTGCGGCCTTGCCGTCTGCATCAATCTTGACCAGATGACCAGCCCAGGGCGCGCAGGCCCCGGCGCGTGTCCAGGCCAGCACCTGATCGATAAAGGCTGGGCTGCGGGCCGTGAAAAACTGTGCGCCGTGATCAAACCGCGCCTGGCCCAGCGCGGTCTCGACCCGGCGCGTGCTCATGCGCCCGCCGGGGCCGCGGCCCTTGTCGAACAGGCTAACCGTATGCCCAGCCGCCACCAGTTTTTGCGCCGCCGTGGCCCCGCTGAGGCCCGCCCCAATGATCGCAATGCTGGACATCTGGTTTTCCTCTTGACCGATACCCTGACCTATAGCGCAAACCGGTTCGGTCAAGGGCGGATGATTTTGCACGCCTCATGACAGATTGTTCATCTATTACGAAATATTCATTTCATTAAATCGAAGTCATGACATCGGTTTAACGTGTAATTTAAAACCAGATTTCCTATTGGTTTGTGCATCGGAGCCACTCACTGGCTCTTCAACAAATAAGGAGACTAAGTTATGTCAAATATTGTCCGTGTTACGAGTGCTATCGCCAGCCTTTGTTTAGCCGCACTGCCGGTTGTTGCTTTAGCGACCAGTGTTCACGCTGCGCCCGCAGCGGTGACGGTCAAGGTTGGCGACCTCAATCTGGCGCGCCCTGATCAGGCTGCCGAGCTTCAGTTGCGCATTAAAAAGGTGACCAAGGCCCTGTGTAGCGGGGGTGGTCCAGCCGCCGATCTCGGCGCCCGCCTGACCTGTGAGCGTGCGGTCAAGGAAGAAGTCATTGCCAAATTGTCGGATAATCAGCGCCAAGACCTGCGTATCGGCACCGCCGCCATGCTGGCCAGCGCCAAATAGGGTTTAAGGGTCTAACGCCAGCGCGCATAGGCCGCGCTGGCGGCCTTGTGCAGCAGCATGTGCCTTTGGGCCAAGGCCTCAAGGTCTGTGTCATAGCCGCCGCCTAGCACCCCTGCGAGCGCCACGCCCCGCGATAGGACGGTTTCAAGCACCAGGGCCTCGCGCAGGGCTAGGCCCTGGTCAGACAGGTTCAGCCGCCCCAACCGGTCCTTGGCATGAGGATCGACCCCAGCGACATAAAACACGATGTCGGGCATGAGCCTGCGCACCAGCCCCGGCAAGACGGCCTCCAACCGCTCCAGATAGGCCTTGTCCTCCAGACCATCGGGCAGGTCTATATCCAGATCGCTCACGGCTTTTTGGCTGGGAAAGTTCTTGGCCGCATGCATGGAAAAGGTGAAGACGCGCGGCTCATGCGCAAACAGCCTTGCCGTACCATCGCCCTGATGCACATCCAGATCAATAATCAGCGCCGAGCGGATCGCGCCCTCGGCCAGCAAGACGCGTACCGCCACGGCCACGTCATTAAACACACAAAAGCCCGCGCCGCCGGCATGGTCGGCATGATGGCTTCCCCCGGCCGTATTGCAGGCCACAGCCTCGGTCAGGGCCAGTCTTGCGGTCAGGAGTGTACCGCCGGTGGCGGCCCTGGCGCGGATCGCCACATCCTCTGTAATCGGCAGACCAATGCGGCGGGCCAGGTCAGGCGAGACTGCGGCCTCAAACACGGCCTGAACATAGGCGCGGTCATGGGCAAGGCTGACCTGCTCAAAACTGGCTAGGGGCGGCAGGTGAAAGCCGCTCGAAGCCACCAGTCCCTCCGCCTGCAGGGCCCTTGCCAGGGCGGCAAACTTGCCCATCGGAAATCTGTGGCCTGGCGGCATGGGGGCGTCATAGGCCGGATGAAATACAATCGGTAACATGAGGTGCAAGTTGGGGCCTTGCGCCACAAAAGCAAAGCCCT
>CANGEH010000283.1 GCA_947452665.1 Caulobacteraceae bacterium | reverse complement strand
TGACCGTCTCAAGGCCTATAGCCTTGTGAACCTGTCCTTGGTGGTTGAGCGTCCAGACTCCAACCTGACCGTTCAGGCCTATGTGAAGAACCTGTTCGATAAGGACTATATCCAAGACCAGTATCTGACCGATGCGTCGTCGGGCCTGTTCACCAATATCTTTATCGGTGATCCACGCACCTACGGCCTGGCCGTCACCAAGCGTTTCTAGGATAAATTTAGGGCGACGGGGGCCTGCCTCCGTCGCTATCCTAATCGCGTCTGCAACAAGCCGCTTAGACGGCTGATTAAGACCAAAGACTGGACCGGCGATGATCTCGTCGGTCTTTTTTGTTATAAAAATGGGGGGAGCGCCGCCTTGGGCACCCTTGGTGGCTGGAGGCGGGATCGAACCGCCGACCTGTGGGTTATGAATCCACCGCTCTAACCATCTGAGCTACCCAGCCATGGGTATCGCCAAGCGAGGCATGGCTTATAGGGGTTGATGCCGCCCGCTTCAAGGCCAAGATTTGGCTTCTTTCGCACGGAAAAAATGGTCAATGGCCAAGTGCAGGCTTGGGACTGTCATCGGTTGCCGCTAGGGTTCAAGCCATGAGCGTGCTTCACCTGCTGGGCTCGTCCGCCGATGGCGGGGCGGAGACCTATTTTTGCGATCTGGTCATGGCGCTCGGCCAGTCCGGCGTGCAGCAGCATGCGGCGATCCGGGCCCATGCGGGGCGTCAGGCAGGCCTTGCGGCCGATGGCATTCCCCTGTCGGTATTGGGCTTTGGCGGTCCCTTGGATGTCTTCACCCGGCCAAGGCTGGCAAGGCTTGCGCGCAAGATTGAGGCCAAGGTCTTGGTCGCCTGGATGAACCGGGCCGCGCGCCATACGCCGTCAGGGCCCTGGGCACGGGTGGGTCGGCTGGGCGGCTATTATGATCTGAAAAACTATCGCGGCTTTGACATGCTGGTCGGCAATACGCCCGACATAACCCGCTGGATGGTCGATCAAGGCTGGCCGTCCGACAAGGCCGTCTATATCCCCAATTTTGCTGAGGCGGGGACAGGCCAGGCCCTGGACCGCAGCGCCCTGGATACGCCGGACGACGTGCCCCTGCTGCTCTCCATGGGCCGGCTGCATAAGGTCAAGGCGCATGATGTCAGCCTGCGCGCCCTGCAAGGCTTGCCCGGGGCCTATTTATGGATTGCAGGGGCAGGGCCGCTCGATGCCGAACTAAAGGCCTTGGCGGTTGATCTGGGCATTATGGACCGGGTGCGGTTTTTGGGTTGGCGCGACGATGCCTCGGCGCTTTATCGCACGGCCGATGTTTGTCTTTTCCCGTCGCGGTTCGAGCCCCTGGGCAATGTGGTGATCCAGTGCTGGGCCCATGGCCTGCCGATTGTCGCCGCTGCTAGCCAAGGCCCCTCGCAACTAATTGCGCCGGGTACTGACGGGCTTCTGGTGCCGATTGATGATCCAGACGCTCTGGCCGCTTGCGTGGCCCAGATCCTTGGCGACGCGGCGCTGAAGGCCCATCTGATCGAAAATGGCCACGCCCAGGTCAAGGCTGAGTTTTCCAAGGCCTCAGTCGTGGCCCGCTGGCATAATCTGTTTGCTGAGATGGGAGCGCCGTCATGTGCGGCATAGCCGGGCTGCTGGGCCAGTTCGGTCCTGATCAATCGCCGATCGGCGTCATGATCCAGACCCTTGCCCATCGCGGCCCCAATGGCATTCGCACCGAACAGGGGCCTGGCTGGTCATTGGCCCATGCGCGCCTGTCGATCATTGACCTAGAGGGCGGCTGGCAGCCGCTGCATCTGGGTAAGGCGATCGTAATCGGCAATGGCGAGGTCTATAATTATAAAGAACTGACCCGCGATCATGGCCTGGCCAAGCGGCTGGTGACCGGGTCAGACTTTGAGCCCTTGCTGCACCTCTATGCCGAAGAGGGCGAGCGGGCCTTTGACCGGTTGCGCGGCATGTATGCCTTGTGTCTGATTGCCGAGGACCAGAGCGCCTGGCTGGTGCGCGACCCGTTCGGGATCAAGCCGCTCTATTGGACCCAAAGCGATCAGGGTCTAGCCTTTGCCTCCGAACCGCGCGCCCTCTTGCTTCGCACCCGCCCCCAGATCGTGCCCGAGCGGATCGAGGAGCTATTGTGCCTGAACTATACCCTGACCGAGGGGTCGGTTTATGCGGGGATTCAGAGGCTGGCGCCCGGTGCGATCGGTCAGGTCGTTCAAGGCCGGATGGGCCGCACCTTCCACCGCCCCGCCTTGCCGCCCAAACCGGCCGTATTCCCGACCGGCGAGGCTGAGCTCATCTTGGCCCTCGACCGGGTCTTGGAAGACAGCGTCACTGTGCATCAGCGCTCGGACGTGCCCTATGGCCTTTTTCTGTCCGGCGGCATCGATTCTGCGGCGATTGCGACCATGATGAGCCGTCTGAATGCGCGCCCGGTCACGGCCTTTACCTGCGGCTTTACCCCGCCCGGCGGCGAGGACTGGGGTGCGCGCGATGAGCGCGGACAGGCCGAGCGTGTGGCCAGGGCCCTTAACCTAGACTGGCACGCCGTGGCCTTTGACGAGGCTGATTTTTGGCGCATCCTGCCCAAGGTCGCCTGGGCCATGGATGACCCGACCTGCGACTATGCCAGCCTGCCAACCTATCGCCTCGCAGAAGCCGCCAAGTCTGATCTGACCGTTGTGCTGACGGGCGAGGGCGGGGATGAGCTGTTTGGCGGCTATGGCCGTTATCGCCGCGCTCTGCGGCCAGGCTGGCTGGGAGGCCGCCCGGCCGAGCCCCAGGTTCTGGCGCCGTTTCTGAAGGATGGCGGCAAGGGTGTGCTTGGCCGCTGGCGCATTGCTGCACGCCCGCCTAGGGGCCTGAGCCGTCTGCAAGCCGCGCAATATGGCGATATTGCCACCTGGCTGCCGAATGACCTCTTGCTCAAGCTGGATCGCTGTTTGATGGCGCATGGGCTAGAGGGGCGCACGCCCTTTCTTGATCCCGCGGTTGCGGCCTTTGGCTTTCATCTGCCCGATCGGATGAAGGTGCGCGGGCGGATGGGCAAATGGCTGCTGCGGCAATGGTTGGCCCAGCATTGCCCGGCGGCTGAACCCTTTGCCAAGAAAAAGGGCTTTACTGTGCCGGTCGCGGCCTGGATCGCGCCGCGCTCAGCCGAGCTTGGACCCCGCATCGCCGCCAGCCCTGGGATTGCTACAGTCTGCGATGTCGAGGCTGTGCGTGCCGTCTTTAGCGATGAGCGCCATGCGGCCAGCCGCTGGCCCCTGCTATTTTACGCGCTCTGGTATGCGATCCATATTGAGGGCGCAGAGCCGGACGCGGCGCTTCAAGCCCTATTGGCCTAGCCCCATTCCTTAGCTTTCGCCGGGGAAGATTAGCACTGTTTCGAAATCCTCCCCCTTTGGGGGAGGGGGACCGCGAAGTGGTGGAGGGGGCCTGCACTGGCCCGGGG
>CANGEH010000282.1 GCA_947452665.1 Caulobacteraceae bacterium | reverse complement strand
GCGGATCACCGCCTTGGGATCGCCCCCGGCCTTGGCCAGGCCCGCATCGAGGGCGGCAATGGCGGCCTTCAAATCGGCGGCAGACCCGCTGGTCGCGGCCTTGCGCAGGACCGCCTGGTCAATACCAACGGCGCTAAACACGGCTGCGCTTGGATCATAGGCCTCGATCATGCCTTGCGAGGTCAGTATGGCTGCCGCCTCTGGCCCATCCTTTTGCGCCTGGGCAATCAGGAAAAAGCCGCGCAAATGGGCAATGTGCAGGGCCGACAAGCTGTCGGCGGGAATACCCGAATAGGCCGAATGGGCACCGGTTTCCCCAGCCTCGCCGGCCCCGCCTGCGGCAACCGGCCCGGCAGGTGCGGCGCTTGGGGCCGCCTGATCGGACGAGGCTCCGGCCTCTGTTTTAGGCGTGCAGGCACCAAGGCCTGTAACCGAAATCAAAACGGCGGCACTGACGCTGGTCCAGTGTTTCGGGCGCAAACGGATCATGGCAAATCGCTCTCCTGTTGGCCCAAGATAAAGCACAGGCTAATTGCTATTGCAAGTCGTTCGCAAAAATGAGACCCTTGGATATGATCATTCTATCTGACGCCTTGAGCCCGGAAGATGTGGCCACAGTGGTCGCTGGCCTTGCCGATTGCCGCTTTATTGATGGGCGCAAATCGGCAGGTGAGGCCGCGCGGGCGGTGAAATCCAATCAGCAGGCCGATGGCAGCGATGCCAAGGTCGCCGCCCTCACCGCCTTTGTGCGCCGGGCGCTGGAACGGCATCCGGTTTTTGCCAGCTATGTGCGGCCGGTGCGCTGGTCAGGCCTAATGTTCAACCGCTATGGCCCGGGACAGGCCTATGGCCGCCATGTCGATGACGCCGTCATGGGCCCTGACGAGGCGCGCATCCGCACCGACCTGTCCTTTACCCTGTTCCTTTCGGGCCCCGAGACCTATGAGGGCGGCGCCCTGGTCGTTGAGGGCCTAGACGGCGATCGGCAGGCGCGGCTGGGCGCAGGCAGCCTGGTACTCTATCCGACCGGCGCCTTGCATGAGGTGGAACCTATTACCTCGGGTATAAGGCTTGCCTGTGTCGGCTGGGTCCAGAGCCTGATCCGCCGCCCTGATCAGCGCGAAATCTTGTTTGATCTGGCTAGGGCGCGTGCCGAAATGCCGTCGGGCGAGCCGCGCCTCTTGCTCGACAAGTCGGTCAGCGCGCTCTTGCGGATGTGGGGCGAGGTTTAGCGGGCAGTGCCCGGCCCCCTCCACCGCTTCGCGGTCCCCCTCCCCCGGAGGGGGAGGATTTGGAATGCGCTAAATCTTCCCCCTCCGGGGGAAGTACCCGCGAAGCGGGGGAAGGGGGCTTAGGCTAGCGCGTAGGCACCGGCGCTTCGCCGCGGTAATCATAGAATCCGCGACCGACCTTTTTGCCCAGCCAGCCTGCCTCGACATATTTCACCAATAAGGGACAGGGGCGGTACTTAGAATCCGCCAGCCCATCATGCAGCACATTCATGATCGACAAGATCGTATCCAGACCAATAAAGTCGCCCAGTTCCAGCGGCCCCATGGGATGATTGGCGCCAAGCTTTAGCGCCGTATCGATCGCATCGACCGTGCCGACGCCCTCATACAAGGTATAGATGGCCTCATTAATCATCGGCACCAGGACACGGTTGACGATAAAGGCCGGGAAGTCTTCGGCATTAGCCGTGGTCTTGCCCAGCGACTTGGCGAAATTCACCGCGGTTTCATAAGTGCCGACATCGGTGGCAATACCGCGGATGATCTCAACCAACTTCATGACCGGCACAGGGTTCATAAAGTGCAGGCCGATAAAGCGCTCGGGCCGATCCGTCGATGAGGCCAGACGCGTGATCGAGATCGAGGAGGTATTGGAGGCCAAAAGCGTATCGGCCAAGAGATGCGGATGCAGGGCCTTGAAGATCGCCTTCTTGGTGTCTTCGTTTTCCGTTGCGGCCTCAATGGCCAGATCGGTTGCACCGACGGCGGCAATATCATCGGCCGCGCGAATGCGCTTAAAGCCGGTCTCCATTGCCTCTTGGGTGATCAGGCCCCGAGCCACCTGGCGCACCATATTGCGCTCGATCTGGGCAAGGCCCTGCCTGATCTGGTCAGGGGAAATGTCATTGAGCAGGACGTCATAACCGGCCAGAGCGCAGACATGCGCAATCCCAGACCCCATTTGACCCGCACCCACAATGCCGACCGTCTTGATATCCGTCATTTTGCGCCCAAACCCCGGCTTTTACTCACATAGGCCCGCGATGCCAAGCGGTGCTTCTAGCACGACTTAGGGCACCTGGCGAAGGTCTTTGCTGCAATGCAGCGAAACCGGTTGCTCAAAATGGGCGCAGCCGCGCCCGAGGTCAAGAAAAACCCCGCTAACCATGGGCGAGCGGGGTTAAACTTCAATTTATTTTTAGAGAGACTAGAGGCCAGCCTTGGCCAGTTCGTCCATCAGTTCCGGCACAGCGGTCTTGTAATCGGCAACCAGACCAAAGTCGGCAACCTGAAAGATCGGGGCATCGGCATCCTTATTGATAGCGACAATGACCTTGGAGTCCTTCATGCCGGCCAGGTGCTGGATCGCGCCAGAAATGCCGATAGCGACATAGAGCTGAGGCGCAACCACCTTGCCGGTTTGACCGACCTGATAGTCATTCGGCGCATAGCCCGCATCAACCGCCGCGCGGCTAGCGCCCACGGCCGCGCCCAGCTTGTCGGCCAAGGGCTCGATCACGCGCTGGAACTCTTCGGCAGAGCCCATGGCCCGGCCGCCAGACACGACGATCTTGGCTGCCGACAGTTCGGGGCGATCGGACTTAACGATCTCGTCGGAGACAAAGCGGGTATGGGCTTGAGCGCCAGCGCCTGCGACCGTTTCAATCGCCGCAGAGCCGCCCTCACCGGCCGCCTTAAAGGCGGTGGCCCGGACCGTGATGACCTTTTTGGCGTCCGCAGACTGAACCGTTTCCAGGGCATTACCGGCATAGATGGGGCGCACAAAGGTCGAACCGTCGATCACCTCAATGATTTCCGAGATCGGGGCCACGTCCAGCTTGGCTGCAATGCGCGGGGCATAATTCTTGCCCGACGATGTGGCTGGGATCAGGATGGCGTCATAGCCGCCTGATAGGCCGATAACGGTTTCAGTGACCGCCTCGGCAATCTGCTTGCCGAGCATGTCGCTCTGCGCCACCAGCACCTTGCGCACGCCTGCGATCTTGGCAGCCTCGGCGGCAACGCCGTCGACGCCTTGACCAGCGACCAGCACATCCACATCGCCCGAAATAGCCAGGGCGGCCGTGACGGTCTTGTGGGTATTATCCTTCAACGACGCATTGTCGTGATCGGCGATGACCAGAACAGCCATTAGAGGACCCCCGCTTCGGTTTTCAGTTTCATGACCAGTTCTGCAGCCGATTCGACCTTGGCACCGCCTTGGCGCTTG
>CANGEH010000281.1 GCA_947452665.1 Caulobacteraceae bacterium | reverse complement strand
CATGCGCGTACAGTCGCGCCAATTCTCCGGGGTGTCCCATTTGAGGGGCTGAGAGGCAGGTAGACCTGCGACCCGTGAACCTGATCCGGATCATGCCGGCGGAGGGATGGGAAGTGAAGGCGCAAATGCTCTGCGCCGCACGCCATTTTTTCGCCCAATGGGTCCGGCCAATGCCTTTTGCTGGAGCCAGAGCCGTGAATAAACAGACCCCCGTTATCGGTACCATTCCCACCGGCGAACGCCCCGGCTCACGCAAGGTCTATGCCAAGGGCGTCATGTTCCCCGATCTTCGCGTGCCGTTCCGCGAGGTGGCTGTGCATCCATCGGCGGGCGAGCCGCCCGTGACCATTTATGATCCGTCTGGCCCCTATACCGATCCAAATGCGACCATCGATATCAATAAGGGTCTGGCCCGGCCGCGCGATGCCTGGGTAATAGCGCGCGGTGATGTCGAGGCCTGCGAGCCTCGCGCCGTTAAGCCTGAAGATAATGGCCATGCCAGGGGCGTGCACCTAGCCCCGCCGTTCCCCGTGGCGCAAAAGCCGCTAAAGGCTAAGGGCGGCAAGGCCGTAACCCAGATGGCCTATGCCCGCGCCGGGATCATTACGCCGGAAATGGAATACGTCACCATCCGCGAAAACATGCGCCGCGAAGAGCTGGCCAAGGTGGTGCGCGATGGCGAGGATTTTGGTGCCTCCATCCCGGACTTCATTACGCCCGAATTTGTTCGCGAAGAGATTGCCCGCGGCCGGGCGATCATTCCGGCCAATATCAATCACGGCGAGCTGGAGCCTATGATTATTGGCCGCAACTTCCTGGTCAAGATCAATGCCAATATCGGCAACTCCGCCGTCCTGTCCTCGGTTGCCGACGAGGTTGATAAGATGGTCTGGGCCATTCGCTGGGGCGGCGATACAGTCATGGACCTGTCGACCGGGCGCAATATCCACAATATTCGCGACTGGGTGATCCGCAATAGCCCCGTGCCAATCGGGACCGTGCCCATCTATCAGGCCTTGGAAAAGGTGAATGGCATTGCCGAGGACCTGACCTGGGAGGTGTTTAAGGACACACTGATCGAACAGGCAGAGCAGGGGGTGGATTATTTCACCATCCATGCTGGGGTGCGCCTGGCCTATATTCCGCTGACCGCCAAGCGGGTGACGGGGATTGTTTCGCGCGGCGGCTCGATCATGGCCAAATGGTGCCTGTCGCACCACAAGGAGAACTTCCTCTATACGCATTTCGAAGAGATCTGCGAGATCATGAAGGCCTATGATGTGTCCTTCTCGCTGGGTGATGGCCTTCGCCCCGGCTCAATCGCCGATGCCAATGATGCGGCGCAATTTGGCGAGCTCGAGACCCTGGGCGAACTGACCCAGATTGCTTGGAAGCATGATGTCCAGGTCATGATTGAGGGGCCAGGCCATGTGCCCATGCACAAGATCAAGGCCAATATGGATAAACAGCTTAAGGTCTGCGGCGAAGCGCCGTTTTATACCTTAGGCCCGCTGACCACCGATATTGCGCCGGGCTATGACCATATTACCAGCGCGATTGGCGCGGCCATGATCGGCTGGTTTGGCACCGCCATGCTTTGCTATGTGACGCCCAAGGAGCATCTGGGCCTGCCCGACCGCGAAGACGTTAAGCAGGGCGTGATCACCTATAAGATTGCCGCCCATGCCGCCGATCTGGCCAAGGGCCACCCTGGCGCACAGGCCTGGGACGACGCCTTGTCGCGCGCGCGCTTTGAGTTCCGCTGGGAGGACCAGTTCAATCTGGGCCTCGATCCGGAAACCGCGCGTGAATATCATGACGAGACTCTGCCCAAGGTGGCGCACAAGACCGCGCATTTCTGTTCCATGTGCGGGCCAAAATTCTGTTCCATGAAGATCAGCCACGATATCCGCGCTGATGCCGCGGCACAAAACGATGTGGCCAGCATAGATGTCGATGCTGGCATGGAAGACATGGCGCGCAAGTTCCGTGAGGGCGGCGGTGAGATCCTGGTGCCTTTGAAGTAGGTGGCTTTTAATTTACCTGTCTGGATGGGTCTTAGGGCTTGACCAAAGCCGCAAGGCCCATCCAATAGGCACGAGCAGTGCAAAAATGGCAGGTCATGGGTCTGGTTCAGAATATTCTGCGGGAGTTTCGCTTTGGCCAAGGCCTGGTGCGCACCTTGTCGCGCATCACCGGCATTGGTCCGGCGTCGTCAAACCTGATCTGTGATGATTTTGAACGGGCGGTAAGCCGGCACCGTAATCGCCAGGCCATGACGTTTGAAGGTCAGACCCTGACCTATGGCGAACTGGATGATCTGGCCAACCGTTTTGCCCATTGGGCCCAGGCCCAGCATCTGGTGCGCGGCGATTGCGTGGCCCTATTTATGCCCAATCGCATGGAATACCTAGCGATCTGGATGGGTCTGGCCAAGGTTGGCGTGGTCACCGCCCTGATCAATAATAACCTGACCGGCCCTGCCCTTGCCCATTGCCTGAACCTGAGCGGTGCGCGGCATGTGATTGCCGATAGCGAAACGGTTGCAGCCTATCTAGAGGTCAAGGATAGCCTGACCAAAAAGACCATCCAGTGGCAGATGGAGGGCGGCGCGCGCGGCCATACGGATCTGGTTCGGGTGTTGAAAACCTGCAGCTCCTTGCGCCCTGATCGCAAGGCCTTGCGCGAAGGCCTGAAGGCCAAGGACCTGGCCCTCTATATTTTCACCTCGGGTACAACCGGCATGCCCAAGGCGGCCAAGATTTCCCATGCCCGGGTCCAGTTCTATATGCGCGGCTTTGCCGGGGCGACCGGCGCGCGGTCCTCGGACCGGGTCTATGTGACCTTGCCGCTCTATCATGCCACGGGCGGGCTTTGCGCGACGGGAGCAACCTTGCTCAATGGTGGCTGTGTGGTTCTGCGCCGCCGGTTTTCCTTGAGCCAGTTTTGGGACGAGGTGCGGTCCGAGCGCTGCACCATGTTTGTCTATATTGGCGAGCTTTGCCGCTATTTGGTCAATCAAGACCCGGTGCCGGGCGAGCGCGGACACAATTTACGCATGGCTTTTGGTAATGGGCTTAGGCCCGATGTCTGGGACAAGATGACCCAGCGCTTTGCCATTCCCGAAATCCTGGAATTTTACGGCTCGACCGAAGGCAATGTGTCGATGTTTAATTTTGACGGCAAGGCGGGGGCGATCGGACGTGTGCCGGCCTATTTGGAAAGCCGTTTCAATTTCAAACTGGTGCAATTTGATGTCGAGACCGAGCAGCCCGTGCGCGGGCCTGATGGGCACTGTATCCCCTGCCGGCCAGGCGAGGTTGGGGAATGTATTGGCGAGATTAGCAAGGATGCCCGCACCGAGTTTTCCGGCTATGCCGACAAGGCCGCCAGCGCGCAAAAAATCCTCACTGATGTGAAGGTGTCTGGCGATCGCTGGTTTCGTACTGGCGACCTGATGCGGGT
>CANGEH010000280.1 GCA_947452665.1 Caulobacteraceae bacterium | reverse complement strand
GAAGCGCAGGGCCTGCTGCATATAGATGGTGCCCGGACCTGGCAATTGAGTGCCGATCACGGCCGAAATATAGGCTGCGGACAACATGCCATGGGCAATGCGGGTCTTGAACGGGGTCTGGGCGGCAAACGCCTCGTCCAGATGCACTGGGTTATTGTCGCCCGAGACCTGGGCAAACAGGACAATATCGGCCTCAGTGACGGTGCGGACCATTTGGGCCGACTGACCCACCCTTAAGTCATCCAGATAGACAGTGTTCACGCTAAACTCTCCCTGCGACGGCCTTGATTACCAGACCAGATCGCTCATGGCATAGGCTGCTTTTGCACCCGCACCGGCCAATAAACTGGCCGTAGCCTTGGCATCCAATTGACCGGCACTATTCATGGTCTCCGCGCCATGAATGCCGGTAGCGACAAACAAACAGTCCAGACCCTGGGCATTGGCGCCCATGACATCGGTCGGCACGCCATCGCCAATGCACAGCACCCGGCTTGGATCCACCCGGTGGCCAAGCAGCCTTTCAGCCTCCGCCAGACTAAGATCATAGATCGGTCCATAGGGCTTGCCGGCCATCAGCACGGTTCCGCCCATCTGGGTATAAAGGTCGGCCAAGGCCCCGCCGCAATAGATCAGCTTGCCGCCGCGCTGGACCACCTTGTCAGGATTGGCACAGATCATGTCCATGCCGCGCGATAGGGCCAACTCGAAACGCGCGCTGTAATCGGCTGGGGTCTCGGTCTCATCGTCAAATGGGCCGGTGCAGGCGATAAAGTCCGCCGCACCCAGATCGGCAAACCCAAGGCCAAGGCCTTCATAAAGCGTGGCGTCGCGGTCTGGGCCCAGCATCCAGGCCGTCTGGGATGCGCGCGCGCCGAGCAGATGACGCGTGGCATCGCCCGATGTGACAAAGCCGGTCCAGGACGCATCTGGAACCCCCAGGTCGCGCAATTGGGAGACCACGTCCTTGGAAGGCCTTGGCGAGTTTGAGATCAGGACCACCGGTCCCACCTCGGCCCCGAACCGCCTTAAGGCCTCACAGGCCAAAGGAAAGCTTTCGCGGCCATTATGGATCACGCCCCAAACATCGGACAGGACCACATCATAGCGATCGGACAATTGGCCAAGGCCCGCAGGCAGTTCAGGAACAGGAAAATTAGCGCTCATGCCCTCGGCTAACCTGCCTAGGCTCAAGGATCAAGTGGAACCCGCCCTTAAGGCCGACACAGGCCCTAGCGCGCCATGGCCCGGCGCAGATTTCCGCGCATAAAGCCTGCCGGTGGATCGGTCTCGGTGAGCAGGGAATCGCGGATCGCGCGCGGCTCACCAAACAGATTGCCTTGGCCGTAGATGATATTGAGCTCCAATATATCAATGACCTGGTTTTCGCCCTCGACCTTTTCGGCAATGATTTCTAAGCCATAACGGCGGGTAAGATCGGCAAAATCGCTAGCATTAAGATGACGCAGGGATTTAAGCGCAGGTCGGCCATCAATGCTCAGCAACTCATTCATCAAGGTGTCGGCCGAAATCTTGAGATAACGCACATCGGCCCGCGACAGGTCTTGGAAATCCAAATCCAGATCCACCACCTTATCGAGCGAGAACTTAAAGCCCAGATCAGCCAATTGGGCCATATTGCGCGCCGCCGTGGCGCTGCGGGCCGCGAAATTGGCCTGGCCCAGCTCGAAAATCACCCGGGAGGACAGGTCGCGATTCTCGGACATGAATTCCAAAAACTGCGGGAAGAAGGCCTCATCATCCAGCGATGCCAAGGCAATATTACAAAATATGCCAACCTTGCGATCTTGTTTTGCCAGACGCCGCACAATCTGGACGCAGCGAAATAGCAGAAGATTATCAATCGCCCCGACCAGTCCGCCCGGTTCGGCCACCCGCAAATACTCAGCCGGCATGATCACCCGGCCGGTTGGGTCGCGCAGCCGCGAAAAGCTTTCATAAAATACGGTTCGGCGTTGGGGCAGACCGACCACAGGCTGAAGATAAAGATCGACGCGATTTTCGGTCAGGGCCTCGCGGACTGTATCAAACATGGCCGCGGCATTGCGCTGGACCATGGCAATATCGGCCTCTGAATGATCGGTCAGCCCCCCATCAAGCCCCTCGGTCATGCGCTGCACCAAGCCTTCCAAGACCCGCACCTCGCTGGTGAGTTCGTCGGAGCGGCGGGCCGCGTCCTGTTTCACATTGACCGTGACCTCGCTCATGCTGCGGCCCAGGCGAAACATTTGCTCGGCAATTATCATATTGGCGCGGCGCAGGGCCCAGACCGCGCGCTCCCGGTCGCGCACATCGAGGTGACGCCGAAGATTGCCATGCACAGCCAAGGCCAGGCCAAGACCGCCTATGGTCGCCGAAATACCCCCGGCCAAGCCCCCGCCCGAGCGCGCGACATAAACCGCGAGCGCTAGGGACAAGCAGGCATAGGCCGCGCCCAATAGTCCGATAGTGACCTTATTCATAATCTCGCCCACGCGAATCACCCGCGCCAAACGCGGCCGATTTCGAGACCAAACTATAACAACACCTTTAGGATTCTAAAATGCGGACTTTGGCCTCAAGGTAGATATTTAGGCTAGCTAATCGCCAGTTCGATCCGCGAGGCCTGAGCCAAGACCTGGCCGTGACTGGCGGGCTTTTCAGGGGCCGACAAGGAGGGCCATAGCGCGACAAAGGCATCCATGGGCGCGGTTGCCCTGGCCAATTGCGGATGGGTCTTGACCGCCGCCGCCAGCGCCGCCTTGGCCGATAGGGCAGCCCCTAGCGAATGCTGATACTCGATCGGGTCCACCCCGCCATCGACGACAACGCCCTTATAAAGGCCGCTGGAAATCTCAACCAGACCGCGGATCACCGCCTTGGGATCGCCCCCGGCCTTGGCCAGGCCCGCATCGAGGGCGGCAATGGCGGCCTTCAAATCGGCGGCAGACCCGCTGGTCGCGGCCTTGCGCAGGACGGCTTGGTCAATACCAACGGCACTAAACACGGCAGCGCTTGGATCATAGGCCTCGATCATGCCTTGCGAGGTCAGTATGGCTGCCGCCTCTGGCCCATCCTTTTGCACCTGGGCAATCAGGAAAAAGCCGCGCAAATGGGCAATGTGCAGGGCCGACAAACTGTCGGCGGGAATACCCGAATAGGCTGAATGGGCACCGGTTTCCCCGGCCTCGCCGGCTCCGCCTGCGGCAACCGGCCCGGTGGGCGCTGGGCTTGCCTGCGCCTGATCAGACGAGGCTCCAGCCTCTGTTTTAGGCGTGCAGGCACTAAGGCCTGTCACCGAAATCAAAACGGCGGCACTGACGCTGGTCCAGTGTTTCGGGCGCAAACGGATCATGGCAAAGGCTCTCCTGTTGGTACCGGATAAAGCACAGGCTAATTGCTATTGCAAGTCGTTCGCAAAAATGAGACCCTTGGATATGATCATTCTATCTGACGCCTTGAGCCCG
>CANGEH010000279.1 GCA_947452665.1 Caulobacteraceae bacterium | reverse complement strand
TGGATTTCCTCAACCAGGCTATTCCAGGCCGAGCAGGCTGGGCACTGGCCCGCCCATTTGGACTGGACTGCGCCGCAGGTCTGGCAAACATAGGTCGCACCGTCGCGGGCCATCAGCACTCCAAGGGCGAATCACGCCTGTGTCTTGGCCGCAGTTTAGCCGCAACCGGCCCCGGATAAATCGCTTGTTTGAACGATTGTTTCAGTCTGCCTGGCCCTGATAGGTCCGCTCTAGCCTTGGAGCCAAACGCACAAGGCATTCATAGGCGATTGTGCCGCTGGCGCTGGCGGCTAGGTCTAGGGGCATATTGGGCCCCAATAGCTCGACCTGGTCGCCGGGCTTTACGGTGCTGGTATCGTCTAGTTCCATGGCAATCATATCCATGGACAGGCGGCCCAAAACCTTGCGGCGTGTGCCGTCAAACCAGACCGTGCCCATAGGCCCAAAAGATCGCAGCACGCCATCGGCATAGCCTGCGGCCAGAATGGCAATGCGCATCGGATGCGTGGCGGTAAAGCTTGCCCCATAGCCAATGCTCTCGCCGGGCCGGACCTGGCGGATCTGCAAGATCGGGGCGGTGAGCGCGGCAACACAAGCCAGATCGGGGTGCGGCTCCCCAAATGGCCCGCCGCCATAAAGACTTATTCCAGGGCGGACCAGATCATGATGATAGTCTGGCCCCAGAAATACACCGCCCGAATTGGCCAGGCTGGCCTTGGCCTCAGGAAACAGGGCCATGGCCGCCTTGAACCGGGCCGCCTGCTCGGCATTAGCGGGGTGGTCTGGCTCAGACGCGCAGGCCAGATGGCTGATCACCAGATCAATATCCAGACCCTTCAGCGCATCGATGGATTGGACCAGGCTTTGTGCCTCTTCCAGCCTTAGGCCAAGCCGGTTCATGCCCGTATCGATCTGGATGGCGGCTTTTAGCGGCTCAGGCCTGGACCGGCCTAGCCCCGCCCATTCGCTGATCTGGGCAAGGCTGTTGAGCACGGGCGTTAGGTTTGAGGCCAATAGTCTTGGCGCTGACCCGGTTGGCGCGCCGTCCAGGACATAAACCGTCGCTGGGCGTCGGGTGCCCAGACCCTGACGTAGGGCTTCACCCTCGCTGATGCGGGCAACAAAAAAGCTACGTGCGCCCTCGGCCCAAAGCCTGCGAGCCACTTGGGCCGCTCCTAACCCATAGGCATCGGCCTTGACCACGGGCGCGACCACAGCGCCTTCGGCCCTCTGGCACAGGTGCGTATAGTTTTGCGCCAGGGCGTCCAGATTAATGGTGAGCAGGGCGTTGAATGGGTCGGTGGACATGCGGCACTGGGGCTTAAACGAAAGACGAGTTCGAGCCCTAGCGCGGTTTGCGATAATAGGCGAGGGCGCAGCAAGCTAGCCCCCTCCACCCCCTCGGGGTCCCCCTCCCCCAAAGGGGGAGGATTAAGAACAGCAAATCTTCCCCCTTTGGGGGAAGTACCCGCGAAGCGGGGGAAGGGGGCTCGGCTCTAACGCGGTTCGAACCGGCCTTCGCGGGCGAGGTTGCCGAACTTGGTCAGGTCGGCATTAAAGTGCAGCTTGACCGTGCCGATCGGGCCGTGGCGCTGTTTGCCGATGATCACCTCGGCAAGGTTATTGATCTGGTCCAGTTCTTCTTGCCAAGACAGGTGCTCTGGCGTGCCGGTGCGCGGCTCTGTCCGGCTCAGATAATAGGACTCGCGATAGACGAACATGACGGCATCGGCGTCCTGCTCGATCGAACCCGATTCACGCAGGTCCGACAATTGTGGCCGCTTGTCCTCGCGCTGTTCGACCTGACGCGACAGCTGTGACAGGGCAATGACCGGAACGCCCAGTTCCTTGGCCAGGGATTTCAGACCCATTGTGATCTGGCTGACCTCCTGGACCCGCCCCTCTGAGCGCGTGCCTTCGCCCGCTGTGACCAGCTGCAAATAGTCGACAACCACCAGGTCCAGCCCATGCTGACGCTTAAGCCGCCGGGCGCGGGCCGCCAGCTTGGAAATGCTCAGGCCGCCTGTGGCATCGATATAGAGCGGGGCTTCTTGAATCTCGATTGCGGCATCGCGCACCCGGCCAAATTCTGAGGCGTCAATCTCGCCCTTGCGCAAGCGGTCGGACGAGACGCCCGAGGCATCGGCCAAGATCCGCATCGAAAGCTGTTCAGCGGACATTTCGAGCGAGAAGAACGCAACAATGCCGCCATTGACCGTCTTGCGACTGCCGTCGGGCTGCGGCTCCCAGGCATAGGCCTTGGCGACATTAAAGGCGATATTGGTGGCCAGGGCCGTCTTACCCATCGAGGGACGACCGGCGAGGATCAGCAAGTCAGATGGGTGCAGGCCGCCCAATTGCTTGTCCAGATCCATTAGGCCGGTCGATATGCCCGACAGGCCGCCATCGCGGCCATAGGCCTCGGCTGCCATGGTCACAGCGCCGCGCAGGGCCTCGGAAAAATCGACAAAGCCCGTCGAGGTGGTGCCGGTTTCCGCGAGTGTATAAAGCTGTTGTTCGGCAGACTCGATATGGTCGCGCGCGCTGCGATCGCCGTCGCCAGAGGCGGCCGCCGCAATCTCGCCGCCAATCCGGATCAGGTCGCGGCGCAGGGCCAGGTCATAGACCACGCGACCATATTCCGGCGCGTTGGCCGCTGGCGGCGCACGATCGACCAAATCGGCCAGATAGCGCAGGCCGCCGAGGTCTTCAAACGCTGGATCGCGCTTGAAGCGCTCCATCAGCACAATCGGTTCAGCCAGCTGGCCCTTACGGATATGGTCTTCAACGGCGCTATAAAGCCGCTGGTGGAAGGGCTCAAAAAAGTGTCGGCCCTGCAACAGGTCGCTTAGACGTTCATAGGCGGCATTGTCGTATAAGAGCGCGCCAAGCAGGGCCTGTTCGGCCTCAATATTGGCTGGAACATGCGCCGGAATCGGATCGCCAGATTGCGGGCCACGAAGATCAAGGGCAGGGACAATGGTCATGGCTTGACCTTAACCACGCCTTGGCTTGACGTAGAGGTATGGAATTCAATTGCCCACAGATTTCCTATGGTCTGTGTATGTTCCGTGACATTTTCGTGATGGTCGAAAAAACAAAAACGGCGCGGGAGAGGTTCCCGCGCCGTTCTGGTTCAAGCCGTAAGGACGGTTTGAAGGCCTACATATAGTCGCGATCATTGCCAGCAGAGCCAGCGCCGCCTTCAGCCATGTCCGAAGCCGCTTCGGCCGCCAGGGCCTTGTCTTCTTCGTACTGGGCGCTGACGACGTCTTCGCCCTTGGCTTGACGTTCAGCCTCGTCCACCGAGCGGGCAATATTGATCTTCACCGTGATGGAGACTTCGGCGTGCAAACGCACAGTGACCGCATGGACACCCAGCGCGTTGATCGGCTTGTCTAGCACCACCATGGCGCGCTCAACCTTGCCACCTTCAGCAGCAACAGCATCGGCGACATCACGGCCCGTAACCGAAC
>CANGEH010000278.1 GCA_947452665.1 Caulobacteraceae bacterium | reverse complement strand
TTTTCATGCGTCGCGCCTGCAATCGGGCGGTTGATATTGGCGAACCGGCCGCCATTTTCCTTGTTCCAGCTCCAAACCGTGGGCGGCGTATAGACAGGCATATCGGTCATGATCGGGCTCCAGAGTTGGCTACGGGTCGGGCTTTTCAACCTAAGCCTTAGGTTTGGGCGATTAGGCGGCGGGCGTCAACGGCTAGGCACAAGGTCTGGCTTGAGCTGTTTGGGGATGGCTGCGATGGTTAGGTGCAGCGCTGGCAATTGACGGTTGGCCACGGCCTTGGCCTGCTGCGGCGCCACACCTAGCATGCGCAATTGCAGCTCGGCGACGCGCGCGCCCGCTTCAGGCCCAAAGTCTCCGGCCAGCCGACCAAACAGGGCCCCCATAATCATGGAGGCAAAGGTATCGATCAGGACATCATCAATCTCGACCGTAAAAGCCCCCTGATCGCGGCCCCGCTCAAGATCGGCGCGCAGATAAGACAGCATGTTTTCACGCAGGTCACGAAACGCCCAGGCGGCACGGAAAAACGCGCGGCCCCAATCGGGCGCTGTTAAGGCCAGATCCAAAAACCGGCGGGTCGCCATCGATACCCGCTCGACCGCATCATCGACATCCACCATGGCCTCATCCAGCTGGCGCGCCAGTTCCTGGGCAATGCCCAGCGTAACCGCCTGAACAATTTCGCGCTTATCGCGGAAATGGACATAAAATGTGCCATTGGCCATCTCGGCCAGCTTGGCAATCTCATTGACCGAGGCGGCCTTAAACCCGTCGCGGGCAAACAGTTCCACCGCCGCGTCCATCAGTTTGGCCCGGGTGCGCGCGCTCTTGCCCAGATTGCGGGCCTCGTTCGAAAACAGTCCGGTGGCTAGCAAGGTTTTTGTCTCCAATACGGCCGCAGTCTAGATCGATTTTAAAAATTGACAAACCTCCCAGTTATGGGATGAACCCTGTGGTCACGGCTGGGTTCGCATGGGTTCGGCTCCAACAGGGTGAGGCATTTTATGAGCGAGATTGAGGTCCCGGTCTTGATTGTTGGCGGCGGCCCGGTTGGCCTGCTCGGCGCGCAATTGCTGGCTCAACGCGGCATTCAAAGCCTGGTGGCCGAAAAGCACGTCCAGCGACTGGAAGCACCAAAGGCCCATGCGCTTAATCCGCGTTCCCTGGAAATCTGCGCAGCGGCAGGCCTGGCCATGGACGAGATTCATGCGGTCGCCACCCCCGCCCATGAGGGGGCCTATGTGCGCATGGTCGAGACCCTATCAAAGCCGCCGATTGGCTCGATCGCCTATGAGCGCCAAGACGAGGCGGTGCGGGACCTAACGCCCTGGCCCTTGATCAATATTGAACAGCCCAAATTCGAACAGGTGGTGGAGCGCGCGGTCGTGGCCTCGCCCTTAATCGCGGCTCGCCGGGGCCTTGAGTGGCAAGGCTGTCAGTCAGCGGATGAAGGCGTCATTTCCACCTTAAAGGATCGCGCTACAGGCGAGACCGTCACGGTCCGCAGCCGCTATCTGATCGCTTGCGACGGGGCCAATAGCGCCGTGCGCAAGGCGCTTGGCATTGGTCTGGAAGGGCCAGAGGGTATTGCCAACCACATGATGATCCATTTTGAAGCCGATCTTCGCCATGTGGTCGCGGACAAGCCTGGGATCCTCTATTTCCTGTTTGGCCCAGGGGTTAATGGCACGCTAATCGCCTATGATATCGGCAAGACTTGGGTCCTGATGCATCCTTGCGGTCCCGATGCCAGTGAAACAGAATTTGACGAGGCCCATTGCCACGCTGCGATCACCTCGGCCGTCGGCACAGCCGTGCCCGATTTGAAGATCAAGGGCGTGCGCGGCTGGAAAATGTCGGCCCTGCTGGCCGAACGCTATCAGGACGGACGGGTCTTCCTAGCCGGGGATTCTGGCCACCACTTTCCGCCCACAGGCGGGCTTGGCCTCAATACGGGCCTTGCCGATATCGATAATCTGGTCTGGAAGATTGCCGCGGTTGAGGCCGGATGGGCGGGGCCGAGCCTGTTAAAATCCTATGAAGAAGAGCGGCGCATTATTGCCCAGACCAATATGGGCCAAAGCCTGGCTAATGCCTTTCGTCTACAAATGATGTTCGACGCGCTTGGCTATGGCCCCGACCGCACGGTTAGCGCCGAAACCTTTGCCCAGCGCCTGACCGATCCAGACGCGCGCCCAGCCATTGAGGCGGCGGTGGCTTTCCAAAAGGACCATTTTGACAGCCTGCGCCTGCAACTGGGCTATGCCTATGGCGGCACGCTAAGCGCCGATGACAGCCTGCCAATCAGTGAATTTGCCCCCAAATGCGTGGTCGGCGCGCGCCTGCCGCATGTGGCCTTGAGCGATGGGCGCTCTGTCCTAGACCTGATCAATCCGCATGGCCTGACCCTGATTGCGGGACCAAGCGGCAAGGCCTGGACGCAGCTAGAAGGCGCTGCGCCGCTTAGCCTTAAGATCGAGCACCAGGATTTTTCCATAGACGGCCAATCCTGGGCCGACCGCATGAATCTTGGTGCCCAGGGCGCCGTGATCGTCCGCCCAGACGGCCATATACTGGCCCTGGCCAAGGGCGATGCCGCCTCTGATCTTCAATCCGCCAGCCAGGCCGTGAGCGCCTTTCTCGGCCTAGAGCTGCAAGGAGTTGCCTAATGGATTTGGGTCTTAAGGGCCGCCGCGCCCTGGTTTGCGCCTCATCGCAAGGCCTTGGCTATGCCTGCGCCTTTTCGCTCGCGCGCGAGGGGGCCGAGGTCATGATTAATGGCCGCGACGGCGAAAAGCTTGAGGCCGCCCGCGCCCAGATCGCCAAGGATACCGGGGCCACGGTCCATGCCCTGGTCGCTGATCTTGGCGAGACCCAAGGCCGGGCCAGCCTGCTGGCTGAGGCAGGCGAGGTCGATATCTTGGTCAATAATAATTCCGGCCCACCGCCCGGCTATTTTGCCAATTGGGACGAGGCCGCCTGGCTCAGCGCCATTAATGCCAATATGATACCTGCCCTGATGCTGATCCGCGGCGTCTTGCCCGGCATGCAGGCGCGTAAATTTGGCCGTATCGTCAATATTACCAGCGCCATGGTCAAGTCACCGGTCGCGCCCATGGGCCTGTCCACAGCCGCGCGCACCGGCCTGACCGCCGCCTGCAAGGCCCTCGCCCCTGAGGTCGCGGCGGATAATGTCACCATTAATAGCCTTTTGCCCGAGCGGTTCGATACCGAGCGCCAGCAGCAGATGGCCCGGCTCATGGTGGCCATGAAAAACATCACCTATGAGCAGGCGCGCGAGGAAATTGCCAATTCGATCGCCGCCAAGCGCTTTGGCCAGCCCAGCGAATTTGGCGATGCCTGCGCCTATTTGTGCAGCGCCCAGGCGGGCTTTATTTCCGGTCAACAATTACAAATGGACGGCGGCTCCTATCGCGGTCTGGTCTAGGGTCACGCCATGACAAACACAGTCAAGATCGCCCC
>CANGEH010000277.1 GCA_947452665.1 Caulobacteraceae bacterium | reverse complement strand
CGCGCGCCCTTAAGCGGCTGGGCCTGGCCATATTCCTCGCGCGTCGCCATCAGGCCCGGCATTTCGGTCTCGGCAATGGCGATTTCCTTGCGGCCAAAGGCGGCAAGGCTGATGTCTTTTACGATATAATCGGGCACGTCGGGCTCCTGGCGGGAAATTCGATGCCCGTCTATAGCCGCTTAGGCTTAATACGGCAATAAAGACATAAACATATCTTTATATGGGGCGGGCAATTGGGCCCGGCCTAACGGTCCTCATCAAACCGGGCGGCGACCAGGGCGCACAGGGCCTCGAGCGCGGCCTCGGCCTGAGGGCCCTCAGCGCGAATGTCTATGCTCGAGCCAATGCCTGCCGCCAGCATCATCAGGCCCATGATCGAGCGGGCATCAACGCTTTGGCCATCGCGGCTGACCGTGACCTCTGCGTCAAAGCCCGAGGCCAGTTTGACGAACTTGGCCGAGGCGCGGGCATGCAGGCCGCGCTCATTCACAATCTCGACCGTGCGGCTCAGGCTCACTTTTCCCCTGCCAGGACATAGGAGGCCACAGAGATGTATTTGCGCCCCGCCTCTTGGGCATGGGCAACGCAGGCCTCTAGGCTTTCGCGGCCGCGAACACTGGCCAGCTTGATCAGCATGGGCAGGTTCAGGCCTGCAATGACCTCAGCGCGGGTCTGTTCCATCACGGAAATAGCGAGATTTGACGGCGTGCCGCCAAACATGTCGGTCAAGAGTATGACGCCGCCGCCGGTATCGACCTGGGCCGCGGCTTGTAAGATGTCGCGTCGGCGCTGTTCCATATCGTCATCGGGACCAATACAGACCGACACCACCCCGACCTGGGGCCCGACCACGTGTTCCATGGCCTGGACAAATTCTAGTGCCAGTCGCCCGTGGGTGACAATTACCAGCCCAATCATGCCTTGCCTCTCACGGGACCCCTCCCGAGCGCGGCCATTTTGCCGTCGCGACGAGCTTGATACGCTGCTTATTCGCCAACGGGAAGATGTTCCAGAGCCAAGCTGAGCTTTGTCAGTGAAAGTTCTGAAAATGGATCCAGGGTCAGGGCCGCGATCTGGCGGCCCGCAACCGTCTCAAAGCGCGCGTCCGGCCAACGATCTGCAGCCTTGGCCGGGTTCAAAAGCGCGACAAGCCGGATCTGGCAATAGGGTAGCACGGGGGCTGGTGCCTTGATAACACCTAGGCCTCGCACCTCGATCAAGCCCGACAGTACCTCTGGCGCGCGTCCGTATGCCGCAGCCTGTTCGGCCCAAGCCAAAACCCGGTCATCGGCCACCAGTCGCCATCCCGCCTGCACCGCCTTGAGCGCCAAATGGCTCTTTCCAGCCCCCGACGGCCCAAGCAGCAAAACCCCATGCCAGTGATGGCGATAGTGCCGGGCGATCAGGCTGGCATGCAATATGGTCTCGTTGCTCATGGCTGAAGGTTCGGAAGCTGCAGGCAAAACCGCGCGCCATTGCCATGGTTCTCCGCCCAGATCTTGCCGCCATGCGCCTCGATAATCTGGCGGGCGATCGATAGGCCAAGCCCGGAATTGCCGCCAAAGGCCGCGCCCTTGGGCCGGGCGGTATAAAAGCGCTCAAACACGGTCTCTAGGTTTTCAGGCGGGATGCCAGGGCCGTCATCCTCGACCGTGACCAGGACCTGGGCACCATCCTTGAGGGTGCGTACCCGCACCTGCCCGGCATCTCCGAGTTGGCCAAGCCTGGCAAAAGAGCGGGCATTATCGACGAGATTGCGCAGGACCTGGCTTAAGGGCCCTTCGCGGCCGCTAATCATCAGGGGCTCAAGGCTTTCGGGGGCCTGATAGGCTAGCGGCACCTCGCCTGGACCAGCCGCCTCGGCATAGAGCCGGACCAGATCGCCGACCAGAAGGTTTAGGTCAATCGGCCGGGGCGCATCGCGCGATAGCTCGGCATCCAGCCGCGAGGCATTGGAGATATCGGTGATCAGCCGGTCCAGGCGGCTAACATCCTGCTTTAAGATCGCCATTAACCGCTCGCGCGCCTTGGGGTCGCTGACCAGATCAAGCGTTTCGGTGGCGGATCGGATCGAGGTCAAGGGGTTGCGGATCTCATGCGCGACATCGGCGGCAAACCGCTCAATGGCATCCATGCGCACCGACTGGGCCGCCGTCATGGCCTCGAGTGCGCGGCTAAGATCGCCAAGCTCATCATCGCGATCAGACAGGTCTGGCAAGGATATGGCCCGCGCCCGCGACAGCCGCACCCGGTCGGCGGCCCGCGCCAAACGCCGCACCGGCTGGGCAATCATGCGGATTAAAGAGAAGGACGAGGCTAAGGATACGGCAATGGCCATCAGAATAAATGGCATCAAGGCCCGGCGTTCGGCGGCAATGATCTGGTCGACATCCCCGGCCTCGAGGGTCAGGACCCCCAGCACGGCCTCGACATGGCGCAGCGGGATCGAGACCGAGACCAGACGCTGGCCATTGGCCCCGACGCGCATGCCCGCCACGGCCCGGCCCTTCATGGCAAAGGAAACTTCCTGCGCCAGCGCCGTGCGGGCGGCCTGTTCGGCGGCGGGCTTGGCATTAAGACTATGCGGCTTGGGCGCAGGGTCGCTCGGCCGCCGGGCCGGGGGCAGGGCGCGGCGCTCGACCCGGTCAGCCGCAATATAACTGTCGGCGATCAAGCGGCCCTGGGCATCAAACAGGCGCGCACGCTGCGAATGGGGGATAAACAAGAGCTGTAGGGTTTCTGCGGCCCGATCGGTTTCCAATAGGGGCACAGGCTCGCCCTGGGTGGCGGCGCGATCAATCACATTGGCAATAAATTCACCTTGGGTGGTCAGGCTGTCTATGCGCGCATTAACAAGGCCGCGGCGCAGTTCATTGAGCACAAGTGCGCCGCCAATCAGTATGGCCAGCCCAAGCAGGTTCAAGCCAATGATCAGTTGGCCTAGCCGCGAGCCGGGCAAAAACCGCCTGCCGCGCCTGCGCCAGCGCGCCAGCCGATCAGGATTCGCGATATCGGTAGCCAACGCCATATAAGGTTTCTATCGCATCAAACTGGTCGTCTACCTGACGAAACTTGCGCCGCATGCGTTTGATATGGCTGTCAATGGTGCGGTCATCGACATAGACCTGATCCTCATAGGCCGCATCCATCAGATTGTCGCGGCTTTTGACAAAGCCAGGGCGCTGAGCCAGGGCCTGGAGAAGCAAAAACTCGGTCACGGTCAGCTTGACCGCATGGCCGTCCCAGTGACAATCGTGGCGGGCCGTATCGAGGGATAGCCTGCCGCGCTTAATTAGCCGCGACGATCCCGCCGTGGCCGGAGCCTCGTCCAAATCATCACTCGTTCGGCGCAATATGGCCTTGACCCGTTCGATCAACAGCCTTTGGCTAAAGGGTTTGTGAATATAGTCATCGGCCCCCAGATTAAAGCCAAGGATCTCGTCAATCTCTTCATCCTTGGAGGTCAGGATGATGACCGGCAGGTTTGAGGTCTG
>CANGEH010000276.1 GCA_947452665.1 Caulobacteraceae bacterium | reverse complement strand
GGGTCACGACCACTGCGCCGGCACCTTCGAACACGCCTTTAAGCGCGACGATGGCATCAGCTTTTTGAGCGCGGTCCATTGCGGTCTCCGTTACTCACGTTAGGCGGCCGGACCATCCGGCAGCCGAAAACGATCTGGGACGCGAGCTTTCACCCACGCCGCGATCGGCTCAGCCTGTCCCAGGATGCATCGACGTCCCGCCTGATCCCTTAAGGGAAAAGTGCGTTTGGTCTTGTGCGTCTTGTCTCCCCGCGGCATTCGATTAAGGCCCTAAGGCCCCGCAGTTCTCGGACAGGACTAGCGATAAGAGGCATGGCCCCCATCACCAGAAGCGCGCCTTTTACGGGCCCCAGACCAAAAGATCAATGGGCAAGCGCAACATAGAGGCCATCTAAATCCACCCCCACAGGGGGAGGGGGACCGCGAAGCGGTGGAGGGGGCCAACACCGGCCTTAGCCCCCTTCCCCGGCTTCGCCGGTACTTCCCCCAAGGGGGGAAGATTTATCAGCTCTAAATCCTGCCTCTCTGGGGGAGGGGTGGAGGGGGCCAACACCGGGCTATATTAAAGCCTAAACTGAGCCGAAATCATCTGACCGCCACGCTGGATCGACAGGCTCCAGACCCGCGACGGGGTTTGCAAGGCCTGGACCAGATCGGCGGTCGAGCCAATCGCGCGGCCATTAACCTGGCGGATCAGATCGCCGGGCTGAAAGCCTGCGCCGCCCGCATAGGACTGGGCCGGAACCTTGGTGATCATCACGCCCTGCTTGGCCAAGAACGGGTCAGCCCCAAGGGACTCGGCCGTGGCGGGCGACAGGTTGACCACGCTGGCGCCGTCTAACGGATGACGGCCACTGAGCACGCGTTCATCGGGCGCACGGTCCGAAGGCGGCGGGGCAACCCGCACGGCAATGGTCTTGGTTGAGCCGCCGCGCCGGACCTGGACCTGGGCCGTATCGCCAGGCTTGCGCGTGCCTATGCGATAACTGACCGCGGCCTCGTCATTAACGGCCTGACCATCAATGGCCAAGATCAAGTCGCCGACTTCCAGCCCCGCCTTGTCGGCAGCAGCACCCGGGAAAATCTCGGCAATCAGCACGCCTTCGGGCCGATCCAGCCCCAGGCCCTTGGCCACGTCACGGGTCACGGGCTGCATCTTGGCCCCAAGCCATGGCCGCACAACCGTGCTGCGCCCGCCACTGGCGCTTTCCACCACCTGCTTGACCATGACCGCGGGAATAGCAAAGCCAATGCCGGAACTTGAGCCCGAGCGGGAGAAGATCGCCGTATTCAGCCCAATCAGATCGCCGTCCATATCGACCAGGGCCCCGCCCGAATTGCCCGGATTAATCGCCGCATCGGTCTGGATAAAGAAGGAATAGTCGGTAATGCCGACATCGGTCCGGGCTAGGGCCGAGACTATGCCATTGGTCACGGTCTGACCGACGCCAAACGGATTGCCGATCGCCAGCACCAGATCACCGACCAGAACGGGCTCCTTATCGTCTATAGCCAGAACCGGCAGGCGCTCACCCTTGGTATCGATCTGCAAGACGGCCAGATCAGAGCGCGGATCGGCCAGCAGGACCTTGGCTGGAAACTCGCGGCGGTCGGCCAAGACCACCATAATCTCCTGCATATCGGCAATGACGTGATTATTGGTCACAACAATGCCGTCAGAGCGCACCAGGACGCCTGAGCCCAAGGACTGTTCCACCCGGCTGCCGGGCATGCCACCGCCACCAAAAAAGTCCCAGAACGGATCAACCCTCTGGCGCACCATACGGCGGCTAAATACATTGACCACGGCAGGCGCCGCGCGTTTCACCACGGGCGCAAACGAGGTCTTAATCGAACCGGCATCGCCCGGAACATGGCGGGAGGGCTCAGCCAGTGGCGCAGTGCTCAAGGCGGGCATGACGGTTTGAGCGACCCCCTTGGTATTGGGGCCCGAACAGGCCGCGACCAGGGTCAAGACAGGAATGATCAGGCGGCGAAGGCGCATGGCGGGATGATCCAGTTTTAGACTCAAGCGACAGTGATACTGGTGCAGTCTTGATGGCGCAAACATGGCCGCGTGCAAACCTTAGCCCAATTTAACCTGCCGCCTGCCCCGTAGTGGGAGAAGCCGGCGTTTGCGCCCTTACCAACCGCCAAGCCACGACCAAGGCCATCGCACAAAATGCACCCGCCGCCATGATCGGCAGGCCCGGCAAGCCCAGCCAGGCTTCCTGGCGGATCGCAAACGCCAAGAGGGAAAGATAAATCGCAGGTCCAATAATGGCGCAAATGCCCATCATGGCCGAATTGGCCCCCTGTAAGCGCCCCTGCTCCGACGGCTCGACCCGCGCCGCCATCAGGCTTTGCAAAGACGGACCGGTTAGCCCCCCGAGCGCACCGACCGCTTGGCCAAGATAAAACACCCACGGATTGGGCGCGAGACTATAGATCCCAAAGGCCGCCACCATGCAGGTTAGACCGATGACCAAGGCCCCCCGCTCGCCCAAGAGGCGCACGGCCCGGCCAACCAAAAACACCTGCACCAGCACACTCACCACGCCCATAACGACCAGCATGGTTGCCGCCTCAGGCGGGCCCCAACCAAAACGGTGACCGACGAACAGGACAAATATGCTTGGGAACACATTGTGCGCCATCTGGTACAGAAACCAGATCGCGGCCATCCCCATCAGGCCGGGTTTGGAGGTCAACAGATCCAGCGACCCAACCGGATTGGCCTTGCGCCAGTTCAAGGTCTTGGTGCGGCGCGCCTTGGGCAAGGATTCGGGCAGGACAAAATAGCCATAAAGCCAATTGGCTAAGGCCAAGGCCGCCGACAGGTAAAACGGCCAGCGCAGATTATACTGGCCTAAAAACCCACCGATCGCCGGGCCCAGAATAAAGCCCAGGCCAAACGCCGCCCCCATCAAGCCAAACGCCTTGGCGCGGTTTTCGGGTGTGGTGATATCGGCAATATAGGCATTGGCGGTCGAGAAGCTGGCGGCGGTAATGCCATTGATCAGGCGGCCAACAAACAGCCAGCCTAGATTGGGCGCTAGGGCCATAAACACATAGTCAATGCCGAGGCCAAAAATTGAGATCAGCAGGACCGGACGGCGCCCAAACCGATCCGACAACATGCCAAGTATGGGGCTACAGACAAATTGCATGACGCCCCAGGTCACGGCAAAAATCATTGTATAATCGGCCGCAACGGCAGTATCGCCGCCCACCATGGACCGAACCAGATTGGGCAGGACCGGGATCATCACGCCCATGGCAATGACATCGATCAGGGCCGTGGCAAAGATAAAGCCAATGCCCGCCTGTCTGGGTGCGCGCGGCGAAACCGGCTTGGTCAAGGGCCTGCTCCTTATGGACGTCTGATCGAGATACAAAAAACCCCCGATTTGCACCGGGGGTTAAAAGTTTGGCCTAGTCGTCGGCGGCGTCGGTATGGACCGGACCGGAGTCCTTGCCCTTTTCCGACGGATCGCGATCAACAAATTC
>CANGEH010000275.1 GCA_947452665.1 Caulobacteraceae bacterium | reverse complement strand
TATGTCGATATTAACCGCGCCGCTAATGAGCTTGATCCTGGCATGTTTGACGAGGCCTTCCCCCCAGTGCAGGGCGCGGGCGCGGCCAGGATTGCGGCGGGTCTGGGCACAATTGCCAAGATTGTGGCTGAGGGCCGCGAAATCTATGACGGCAAGCTGAGCCTGGTTGAGGCGGCTGGGCGGATCAATCAGGTGCATCAGCCCTATCACCAAGCCCTGTCGGGGCTGCTGGACCAGGCCATGGCCCAGTATGGCCATGCCCTATTGATTGACTGGCACTCCATGCCCTCGGCCTCGATCGCCAAGGCGGGGTGTGATTTTGTGCTCGGTGACCGCTATGGCTCGGCCTGTTCGCCGGTCCTGACCCGGCTGGTGGACCAGACCCTGACCGGCATGGGGTTTGCGGTGGCGCGCAATGTGCCCTATGCGGGCGGCTATACGACCGAGCATTATGGCCGTCCGATGGATGGCGTGCATGCCCTACAGATCGAGATTAATCGGGCGCTCTATCTGGATGAGACCCAAATCCAGCCCGGGCCGGGGTTTTTGCCCCTGCAAAGGGCTCTGGCACGTTTAATTCAGGTTCTGAGCCAGACCGATTGGGCCATCGCCCTAGGCCAGGGTCGGCGCGCCATGGCCTAGAGATCAAAAAAAAGCCACGCCCGAGGGCGTGGCAAGTCATTAGGGAGGAAACGCCCAGGAAGGGCAGAGGCGTCAAGGACGCCTCACAAGGGGATACATACATTGCGGCGCACAATGTTCAAGCCCCCAAGGCCTGGGCCTTGCATGAAAAATTTGTAATCCAAGCTCGAAATTTCAAAATTTTCTTATTCCATCAAGGGTTAGGCGCCGAATTATTTTTGTTGCAGCGCAATATTTTTTTGACCCTTGCGACCCCTCAGTGGCCGCAGCTCAGCCCCAAGAATACGATCTTGCACCCGTCTTAAGAGTTTCATCGTCACTGGGGTGGCTTTGTTGCCCGCAGTCGCGTACAAGCCGTGCGCTTTCATTCATTTCGCACCTGCACAAAATCGGCCTCATATCATGTCCACCTCGATCCAATCCCTGCGTAACATCGCAATCATCGCCCACGTTGACCATGGCAAGACCACACTGGTTGACCAGTTACTCGCCCAGTCCGGGGTTTTCCGAGCCAATGAAGCCACGGTCGAACGGGCCATGGACTCCAATGATCAGGAGCGTGAACGCGGCATTACGATTCTGGCCAAGTGCACCAGTGTGCTTTGGAACGGCGAGGCGGGTGAGACCCGGATCAATATTATCGACACCCCTGGCCACGCCGATTTTGGCGGCGAGGTTGAGCGCATCTTGGGCATGGTGGATGGCTGTCTCTTGCTGGTCGATGCCGAAGAAGGCGTTATGCCCCAGACCAAATTTGTGCTCGGCAAGGCGCTAAAGCTTGGCCTGCGCCCAATCTTGGTGCTGAATAAGGTCGATCGGCCCCATGCTGATCCCGACCGGGTGCTGAACGAAACCTTTGACCTGTTCGCGGCCTTGGGCGCGTCGGACGAGCAACTGGACTTCCCGCACATCTATGCCTCGGGCAAGGAAGGCTGGGCTGCCATGGATATGACCGCGCCGCGTGACACCCTGGCCCCGCTTTATGACCTGGTTGTCAAGCATGTGCCCGAACCCCAGGCCGTGACCCGTATGGACGAGCCGGGCCAAATGCTGGCGGTTCTGGTCGAAAATGATCCCTTTCTTGGCCGTCTTCTGACGGGCCGGGTCGCAGCGGGCAAGATCAAGCCAGGCATGGCGATCAAGGCCCTGTCGCGCGAAGGTGTTGAAATCGAGCGCGGGCGCGTGACCAAGATCCTCGCCTTCCGCGGTCTGAAGCGCCAACCGATTGATGAGGCCGAAGCGGGCGATATTGTCGCCATTGCCGGCCTGTCCAAGGCCACCGTGGCCGATACGCTCTGCGACCTGGTCCTGACCGAGGCCCTGCCCGCCCAGCCCATCGATCCACCAACCATCTCGATCACCGTCTCGGTGAATAATAGCCCCTTGGCCGGCCGTGAAGGCGACAAGGTGCAAAGCCGGGTTATTCGTGACCGCCTGCTGCGCGAAGCTGAGTCCAATGTCGCGATCAAGGTGATTGAGACCTCGGACAAGGATGCTTACGAAGTTGCCGGTCGCGGCGAATTGCAGCTCGGCGTCCTGATCGAAAACATGCGCCGTGAAGGCTTTGAGGTTTCGATCTCACGGCCGCGGGTGGTGTATCGCAAGGACGAAGAGACCGGCAAGCGCATGGAGCCGATCGAAGAAGTGTTTATCGATGTCGATGAGGAATATTCCGGTATCGTCATTGAAAAGCTGTCGGCGCGTAAGGCGGAAATGACCGATATGCGCCCCTCGGGTGCCGGCAAGACCCGTATCGCCCTGATGGCGCCCTCGCGGTCCTTGATCGGCTATCAGGGCGAATTCTTGACCGACACGCGCGGCTCCGGCGTTCTGAACCGGGTGTTTTCGCATTATGAGCCGCACAAGGGGGCTATTGAAGGGCGCCGCAACGGGGTCTTGATCTCCAATTCCGAAGGCGAAACCGCAACCTATGCGCTGTGGAACCTTGAGGCCCGCGGCATCATGTTTGTCGGTGGCGGCGAAAAAACCTATCAGGGCATGATTATTGGCGAAAACAGTCGCTCCGACGATATGGACGTCAATCCGCTCAAGGCCAAGCAGCTGACCAATGTGCGGGCCTCGGGCAAGGATGAGGCGATTCGCCTTACGCCAGCGCGTCGTATGACCCTGGAGCAGGCCATTGCCTATATTGAAGAAGATGAACTGGTCGAAGTGACGCCAAAATCAATCCGGTTGCGTAAGGAGGTGCTAAACCCATCCTTCCGCAAGAAGCGCATGCGCGAAGACTAGGGTTTCGCCAAGCAAAGATGGGGCGGTTGATCTTGAATTGACCCGCGGGCTTGTGGGCCCCGTCTGATGGTTGGTTAAGGGTTTAGACGTCTATACCAAAAATAACACAGCCGGGCGTGCAGCCCGGCTGTTTTTTGCGATAAGGCGAAATTATTAGTAATTATAGGTATCCGGATCGTCGGGTTCCCTTTTAGCACATATACAGTTATCGTCGCAAAGTTTTCAAATAGCTAATTGTATTGAATTAACGTCAATTAATACTCCTTTTTGATATTTACCATTCTATCAGTACTGTAGCGTGTGCGATCATCGATCGTTCAATTATGCGCTCGGCGCGTATCACTAGAAATTTACCCGCCAATTGCTCCCATAGCTGGTATAATGTTTGATAACTATACCAGACTGTATTTTTTATTGGACAGAATGTCATTTTTTTAGCATACGGGTACGCTCGCAACGCGGGGTTGCCTAATGAGGATTGCTATGATTGCTGAGCATGTATCCCATCCGCTTGATATCGCGCTCGGTGCTCGGATACGGATCCGCCGCAAGACCTTGGGTCTGTCTCAGGATGACTTGGCGAGCCAGATTGGCCTGACCTTCCAGCAGATTCAAAAATAT
>CANGEH010000274.1 GCA_947452665.1 Caulobacteraceae bacterium | reverse complement strand
GCATTATCCGCCAGCTCCTCAAGGCCGGATGGCCCAAGGATGCGGTGATCAATCTGAACTTTCCCGATGTCGAGCCCGATGAGGTGACCGCCGTTGAGGTCACCCGCCAAGGCTTTCGCGATAACCAGACCCTGCATGCGCAAAAGCGCACTGACCCGCGCGGGCGCGACTATTACTGGATGGGTTTTCGCGGTCCCTTGTCTAATCCTGCCGAGGGCACGGACCTGCGCGCCATTTATGAGGGCCGCATATCGGTTACGCCCTTGCATATTGACCTGACCCATAATGCCTGCCTGCACGACCTGAAACAGGTTCTGGGCGGCACACCGCCAAGGGGCTAGGGCGGTTTCATGAACCAGGCTCCCGATACGGACGAGACCCAGCGCGCCAGACTGATCCTAAGTCTGCGCTCGCAAGGTGTCACCGATCCCAAGGTTTTAGAGGCGCTGGAAAAGACGCCCAGAGACTTGTTTGTGCCAAACCTTTTTCAGGAGCGTACCTGGGAGGATTCGGCCCTGCCGATTGCCTGCGGCCAGACGATTAGTAAGCCATACATTGTCGGGCTGATGACGCAGGCGCTTCGCATTGAGTCGCGGTCACGGGTGCTGGAGATCGGTACTGGTTCTGGTTATCAGACCGCCGTCCTGTCGCGGTTGGCGCGGTATGTCTATACGGTTGAGCGCTATCGCACCTTGATGGCCGAGGCGGAAATGCGGTTTCGGCACCTGGATCTTCTCAATGTGATCACGCGCTTTGGGGATGGTGGCGAGGGCTGGCCCGAACAGGCACCTTTTGACCGCATTTTGGTCACAGCCGCAGCACCTGATGAGCCTAAGGCCTTGCTGGCGCAACTCAAGCCTAGGGGCACATTGGTCGCGCCGATTGGCCGGGGGGCAGTGCAAACCCTCAAGCGCTATACCGGTGATGGCCATGGCGGCTTTAGTATTGAGACGATTTGTGAGGTCCGGTTTGTGCCCTTGCTGGAGGGTGTTGCCAAAGAGTTATAGGGCGCACGAACCCTGTTGATTTTGCGTGTGATACGGGCCGGGTTAAGAATACCGGCCCGGCCTTGGGATGATTCCCGCAGAATGTGTTGTCTGGAGCGGTAATGAAGCAGTTGATGAATTGGACCTCGGCCCTTGTCTTGGCGACCAGTCTGGTCTTGGCCAATGCGGGTCCTGGCCTGACCAAGGCCCCGACAGAGGCTGAAAAATCCGCGACCAAATCAACCAAAAAGGCCAAGGCCTCGTCAAAGACCAAGGCCAAAACAAGCGCAAAACCAAAGGCCAAGTCCCCGCTCGGCAAGGTGCAGGAGGGGGATGACAGCTATAAGGTGGCCAAGGGCGATACCGTCTATGCGATTGCCGAGCGGTTACGCATGACTCCGGCCACCTTGATCAAGATGAACAACCTTAAAAAGCCTTACACGCTAAAGGTCGGTCGCACGCTCAAGGTTGCTGCGGCCAAGGTCTATGTGATCAAGCCCGGCGATTCTCTCTATGCGATCAGCAAACGCTTTAGTGTCGATGTCGATTCGCTCACCGCCTTGAACAAGACCGGTGCCAAGGCGACCATCAAGCCGGGACAAAAGCTGGAACTGCCTGCCGAGGCCCGTGATCTGGTGGCCGAGGCCGAGGCGGCAGCGGAAAAGCAATTGGCGGCGGATGCTGCGCGTATAGCCAAAAAGAAAGAGGCGGCAAGGGCCAAGGGTCGGCGCACGCCCGAGCCAGCGCCCGTGCCAGCGCCGGTTCCCGCTGTAGAACCGAAGCTTGATCTGGGCATATTGGGCATCAAAAAGCCTGAAGCCGTGCGCGAGCCGACCGCCCAGCCGATAGATGTGGCCGTGACACCGCCGCCAACATCGCGCCCAATCTTTCCACCGCTCAATGCAGGACCTTACAATACGGGGACCCCAAGTGCCGCGACCCCTGTTGTGCCGCCGATCGCCAGCCCTATTCTGTCCGTGCTTGATCCGCCACCAGCGCCGCCGACTGAGGCAGAGATTATCGCCTCTGGGCGCGGCCGGTTCATTTGGCCGGTGCGCGGCGATATAATCTCTGGCTTTGGGCCAAAGGATACGGGGCAACGCAATGACGGCATCAATATTTCCGCAAAGGAAGGTGACGTCGTCAAAAGTGCCGCTTCGGGCGATGTGGTCTATTCAGGCAATCTGGTGCCCGGCTTTGGCAATCTGGTTCTGATCAAGCATGAGGGGGGCTGGGTCACGGCCTATGCCCACCTGTCCAAGACCCTGGTCAAGATCAAGGACAAGATTGCGCAGGGTCAGGATATTGGCGCGGTCGGCAAGACCGGCGGGGTCGAGACCGCCCAGTTGCACTTTGAGCTGCGCTATGCCCCGTCGCCCAAGGAAAAGGCCCGGCCCGTCGATCCAGCCCTGGTCATGCCGCGCTAGGGCCTAGGGTTTGAGATCCCGGTCCAGGCTTCCGGCCAGATCGCGAATAAATTGCCAAGCCACCCGCCCAGAGCGGGCCCCGCGCAACTGCGCCCATTGCAGGGCCTGGCGGTCTAGGTCCTTAACCACAAGGTCAAACCGCTGGGCATAGCCGCGCACGGCCTCGAGATAGGCGCTCTGATCCATCGGCGCAAAACCGATCCAGAGCCCGAACCGGTCCGAGACGGAGACCTCCTCCTCAGCATCCTCTGCGGCCGCCATCGCGCCCTTGGCCTCGGCATGATCGCGCGGCATCAGGTGGCGGCGGTTGGAGGTGGCGACAAACAAGACATTGTCCGGCGGACCAGCCACGCCGCCCTCGAGCGCCGATTTCAGGGCCTTGGCATCGGCAGCGCCTTCTTCGAACGACAGGTCATCGCAAAGCACGACAAATCGCAGGTCATGTCCACGCAGGCGCTCAAATAGCCGAGGCAGGGCCGTGACCTCGTCACGATCGACCTCGATCAGCCGCAAGTCATCATGCGTCTTGGCCACGGCCATAAAGCCTGCCTTGACGAGTGAGCTTTTGCCTGCGCCGCGCGCGCCCCAAAGTAGGACCGCATTTGAGGGCCTCGCCCTTGCAAAGCGCGCAAGATTTTCCACGAACCGCGTCTTTTGCCGATCAACCCCGACCAGAAGATCCAGACCGAGCGGATAATCGGGCGCAGCAATAAAGGCATTGCGGCCTGCATCATGACGAAACAGCCGGGCCGAGGCGAAGTCAGGCTCGGCTTCTGGCGCTGGCGCGAGGCGCTCTAGGGCCTTGGCAATGCGGTCGAGTGTGGTTTTCAGGTCATTGGACATGCTGCGAGCTTGTAAAGCGCTTGGCCCTCCATTGCAAAACCCCCCTGCAACGCCTAGTTTCCGGCAACTTCGGGCCGTGCGGTGTTCGCGCGTGCCAGCTTTGACAGGTGAAACAAATGTTCGCGACCCCGGCCATGGCCCAGACCGCCGCCGCTGCCCCCGCTGCAATGGGTGGCCCTCAAGACCTCTTGCTCCAGATCGCGCCGATCTTGCTGCTTTTGGTTCTGTTCTATTTCCTTTTGATCCGGCCGCAGCAAAAGCGCGCCAAGGAACATCAGGCCCT
>CANGEH010000273.1 GCA_947452665.1 Caulobacteraceae bacterium | reverse complement strand
CCGCTAGACTGGGCGATCCGGTTTATAGACCAGGCCAAAGGCCTGATTGAGGCGGGTGACTATGAGCGCCTAGCGGACCTCGCCAGTCTTGGCCCCGATGCGGCCTTGGCCATTAATAGCGCCGAGCACTATCTGCCTCTGCTCTATGCGCTTGGCGCGAGTGACAAGGGCGAGTCTATCCGATTCATTACTGATGAGACCGTGGCCGCCATCTCCATGACCGGCCTAGTTATTGGCGAATAGGCGGGCCTATCCCCGTCCACGATAAGGGGCAACGCCGGGATCCGGCAGCCACAGTCCCTCAGGCGGCGTGCCCGTCTGATAAAACACATCAATCGGAATACCGCCGCGCGGATACCAATAGCCGCCAATCCTGAGCCAGCGCGGGGCTGCGATTTCAATAATCTTTTTGGCGATCGCCACGGTGCAGGCCTCATGAAAGGCCCCGTGATTGCGATAACTGCCCAGATAGAGTTTCAGCGACTTGGACTCAATCAACCAGTCCTGCGGCGCATAATCGATCACCAGATGCGCGAAATCCGGCTGGCCTGTCACCGGGCAAAGCGAGGTGAATTCCGGCACGGCAAACCGGGCCAGATAAAGCGCGTCTGGGTGCGGATTAGGCACGCGCTCGAGCACGGCGGTTTCGGGATGATCAAAACCGCGCACTTCGCGGCCAAGCTGGGTCAGGTCAAGTTCACTCATGCCCCCACAGGTAACCTTAGGGGGCGGTTTCGTAAAGCGAGACAGGGCGATCGATCGCCGCTATCAAGGGTTAAAATTGAAATTGGTAAGGGAAACACCATGTCGGGACGCGATTTTGCAGGATCAGTGATTGTTGTGACCGGTGCCTCTACAGGGCTTGGCCGGGCGATTGCCGTCGAGACGGCTAGCCGCGGTGCGCAAGCCGTGGTCATCAATTATGCCAGCAGTCAGGATGAGGCCGAACACACAGCGCGCCTCGTTAGCGATGCTGGCGCAGAAGCCATTCTGGTCCAGGCCAATGTCGGAGAAGAAGACGGTTGCAAGGCGATTGTCGCGGCGGCGGCCCGGTTTGGCAAGATTGATGCCCTGTTCAATAATGCCGGCATCACCAAGTTTGCACCAAAACACGAAGACCTAGACGCCGTATCCGCAGATGACTTTTTGCGCCTCTATCAGGTCAATGTGGTCGGGGCGTTTATGATGGTGCGGGCCGCACGCAGCTTGCTGGAAGCTGGGCCAGAAGCAGGATCAGTGGTCAATACATCCTCAATTGCAGCCGTCACCGGGATTGGCTCATCGGTTCCCTATGCCGCCTCAAAGGGCGCCTTAACCACCATGACCTTGTCGCTAGCCCGCGCGCTTGCGCCCAAGATCCGGGTCAATGCCGTGTGCCCAGGCTTTATCGATACGCCCTGGTTTGAAAAAGGCATTCCTGCCCAGACGGTGGAGCGCATGCGCCAAGGCGTTGCCGAATCTACCCCGCTAAAGGTGGCCTCGACAGCCGAGGACATTGCCGGCGCGGCCGTATTCTTCGCCTCGCGTGCCGCCCGTCACGTCACCGGCGAGACCTTGCTGGTTGATGCAGGTACGCATTTGGGCTTTGCCAGCCTGAGCATGCGCTAGGCGCTAGGCGCTAGGGGTTTAGAGAAAAGGGCGAAACAACAGGGCTGGGAAGGCGAACCTAGGCCGCACTTCTGATCGACCCAGCCCGTTTTCGCTCCTTGTCTCGCATCCGGATAAGGCGAGCCAAGGCGACTTTGAAGGTTTTGGGCGTGTATTCAACGCCCACCAACCACCATGAACCGGTACCACCGACCCATTCAATCGCGGGCCCATCCTCGCGATGGAGATTACCGTCCATATACCACCAGCAGTCGCCTTCGGCATATTCGATCGCAGGGCCGTCCTCCCTATGGCGCACCCCATCCTTGTACCAATGCATGGAACCATTGGCCCGCACGATTGCAGGGCCGTCCTCGCGGTGCCTAAGACCATGGCTAAACCAATGCCTACTGCCATTGGCCAATATAATCGCCGGCCCATCATCGCGGTGGCGTTTACCGTTCAGGTACCAGTGCGACCCGCCATGTTGGTCATCGATCTGGACCAACTGAGATTCGGCTATCAACATTATCTTCGCGCCTAAAAATGCAAAGCAATCGCAAGGCGACTGCCCCAGTTTTGTGCCAAATTGGGAGCGGCACTTCAAGCCAACACAGGCCATACCCCCGAAACCAACCGAACTTATTCACAGCCCTAAGATGCGTTTATGAGATTCGGCACAACCTGCCAATCCGTGATTTTTTCATCACGCCCAGTGATACATTTTCGCCGATCGCTCCAAGCGCCCGACCCCTTGATTGATTCCGATTACAGATTGCAAAGCGTCCCAATGTGCGAAATTTGATCAAATTGTGCGCATTTATCCATGCGAAAGCCCTAACGGCTCAATATTTGCGCAATTATTAAGCAAATTGCACTGTCATTTCTCGAGACCGCGGATCGGGATTGCCCTTTATCGATCCAGCGCCCAGCCTGATGATGGTCTGGCGGTCCTTGCAATAGTCATTGTTCCGTCATTATTAAGGCGTTGATGATAGAGGCAAGGCTCATCAAGAGCTGCACTCCAAAGGGGATAGACTATGAAATCTTTGAAACTTGCGCTTTGCGTTGCTACGGCCAGCCTGGCCTTGGGATCGGTCGCCATGGCTGAAGAAATGGCCGCGCCAACCGTGTCTTTTAATGCCGCGGTCGGCTCCGATTATATCTTCCGTGGCATTAGCCAAACCACCGGCAAGGCTGCCGTGTCGGGTGGTGTCGATGCCGCTTCGGGCATGCTTTATGCCGGTGCCTGGGTGTCCAATGTCGATTTTGGCCCAACCGCTGGCGACCCAGACAACAAGACCAATATTGAGTATGACCTCTATGCTGGCGTGAAGCCGGTTTTGGAAGGGGTTAACCTCGATATCGGTGTGATCCATTATGGTTATGCCAGCTCCCCATCGGCCGCCAATTATAACTATTGGGAAGGCAAGATTGCCGCCTCCAAGGCCATTGGTGACGCCACGATCGGCGGCGCCTTCTATTACAGCCCCGAATATTTCGGCAAGGTGGGTGCGGCTTATTATTATGAAGCCAATGCCGCCTATGTCCTGCCAATCAAGGCCACCGTGTCGGGTGCGATTGGCTATCAGGACCTCGAAGAAGCCAAGGCTGGCCTCAACGGCTACACCACCTGGAATCTCGGCGTGACCTATCCGCTGAACGAGCATTTCGGCGTGGATGTGCGTTATTCGGGCACCGATTCGAAGGGCACCGACTTTTATGGCGATAAGTTCGCCGGTGACCGTATCACGGCCAGCCTGAAGGCCGCCTTTTAAGCTTTAGAAAATTGAACAGACGAGGCCGTCACCCCTAAAGGTGGCGGCCTTTTTCATGAGATCAGACATCTTTAAAGTGAATGGTGGGGACGCCGGGAATCGAACCCGGACGACCGAAATCAACGGATTTTAAGTCCGGCGCGTCTACCAGTTCCGCCACGTCCCCGCCGCAACCCAGGCCAAAGCAGGGTTGAGGTGGGATTGGTCTATCAGAAGCCGGGG
>CANGEH010000272.1 GCA_947452665.1 Caulobacteraceae bacterium | reverse complement strand
CGGGGTTGAGCGCCCATCCATCGGCATTTTGAATGTCGGTTCTGAAGACGAAAAGGGCCATGACGAGGTGCGTGAGGCCAATAGGCTGCTGCGCGAAGCCGGGCTAAATTTGAACTATCACGGTTTTGTCGAGGGCACGGACCTGGCCAAGGGCACGGTCGATGTCGTAGTCACGGACGGCTTTACCGGCAATATTGCGATCAAAACCGCCGAGGGCATGGCCAGATTCTTTGCCGGTGAAATGCGAAGCGCCCTGACCTCTAGCCCGATATCCATGCTCGGGGCCCTGTTGGCCTCGGGCGGTTTGAAGGCGATGCGGGCCAAGCTTGATCCCAGTTCGGTCAATGGCGGCCCTCTGCTTGGCCTTAATGGTGTGGTGGTCAAGAGCCATGGCAGTAGTGATGCTAGGGGCTTTTCCAATGCGATCAAGCTCGCGGCCAATCTGGCACGCAGTGGCTATGCGGCGGAGGCTTCGGCCAAGATCACCCAGCTTGAAACGGCTTTGCATGCAGAGCACCAACCCGCAAAGGCGGAAATTAAAGCATGATCCAGCCGACCCTGCGCAGCGTGATAACCGGGGTCGGCGGTTATCTGCCTAAGGACATTGTCACGAACGCGGATCTGGCCAAGACGGTCGATACCAGTGATGAATGGATTTTCGAGCGCACGGGTATCCGTCAGAGGCATAAGGCCGCAGAGGGACAGTATACGTCTGATCTGGCCACCGAGGCGGCGCTCAAGGCCCTAGCGGCTGCTGGGCGTGGGCCTCAGCATGTTGATCTGATCATTGTGGCGACCACGACGCCCGACCTGACCTTTCCATCGGTTGCGACCATGGTTCAGGCCAAGATTGGCGCGCCGGTTGGGATTGCCTTTGATGTCCAGGCGGTCTGTTCGGGCTTTGTATATGCCTTGTCCGTCGCCGACGGCTTTGTTGCACGCGGACTTGCCAAATGCGCCCTGGTGATCGGGGCCGAGACCATGACCCGGCTGATGGATTGGCATGATCGCGGAACCTGCGTTCTGTTTGGCGATGGGGCAGGGGCTGTGGTGCTGGAGGGCCAGATGGGCCAGGGCACGACCGCCGATCGCGGCATGTTGGGCTTTAGCCTGCGCGCGGACGGCACCAAGCGTGATCTCCTTTATGTCGATGGCGGCCCGTCAACGACCGGCACGACCGGCAAGTTGCGGATGGCTGGCAACCAGGTGTTTCGCCATGCAGTCGTCAATATTTCCGAAGCGATCGAGGCTTCGGCCGCCGTGGCGGGCGTGTCGATTGACCAGATTGACTGGTTTGTCCCGCATCAGGCCAATCAAAGAATCCTCGAGGGCGTCGCTCGGCGTATCGGGCTTGATGAGCATAAGGTAATATCTACTGTCTCGGTCCATGCCAATACCTCGGCCGCCTCAATCCCGTTGGCCCTGGCCCATGGCATAGACGATGGTCGAATTAAGCCTGGGCACATGGTGTTACTTGAGGCTATGGGCGGCGGCCTGACCTGGGGCGCTTGTGTATTGCGTCTTTAGATATCGGATGTTTTAATTCTTCTAACCCTTTGACTTGCGCGCCTTGTCGAGGCAGATAGATATTCGAAACTAGGATGTGGGGGCATCGCTGATGAAGACCGAGACATTGACGCGCGCCGATCTTTGCGAAGCCGTTCATCTTGAAGTGGGTCTCACCCGCCAAGATGGCTCTGTTTTGGTTGAGCGTACGCTGGATCTGGTGGCGGAGGCTCTGGAAGCGGGGCAAACCGTAAAACTGTCAGGTTTTGGCGTGTTTCAGGTCCGTGCCAAGCGCGAACGTATTGGCCGCAATCCCAAGACCGGTGAACCGGCGACGATCAATCCGCGCCGGGTTATCGGCTTTCGGGCCTCTCAAGTGATCAAGGCCCGGATTGACAGGGCCTTAGGGCGTTAATTCAGGGGACGGATATGCCAAAGGGGCCCGAGGCCTTCCGCACCATATCCGAGGCCGCCGAAGAGCTCGGTGCGCCGCAACATGTTTTGCGGTTTTGGGAAACCAAATTCTCCTTTATCCGGCCGATGAAGCGCGCCGGTGGGCGGCGTTTTTACCGTCCGCAAGATATCGCCATGTTGCGCGGCATTCAGGTCCTGTTGCATCGCGATGGCTATACGATCCGCGGCGTTAGCCTCTTATACCGCGAGCATGGCATTCAGCGCATCTTGGCCGCGCCCAATGGTCCAGCCGAGGTGAGTGCCCCGGCAACTGCGTCTGTCGCGCCAGCGGCTGAGCCCCGCTTATCGAAACATTTGCAACCCAGCCTGCGCCGCACCTTGCAGGCCCTGACCGAGGCCAAGGCGCGGCTGGACAAGGTTGTCGACCCGTCCTGAGGCCAAGTTTTGCCGCGGATTCGATTTGACAAGATTTGCGATTGCGGCGCACGCCTAGCCTGCCTATAAGGCTCGCTCTTCTGTCGGAGCGTAGCGCAGCCTGGTAGCGCACTTGACTGGGGGTCAAGGGGTCGGAGGTTCGAATCCTCTCGCTCCGACCAGAAGATCTATATCCCCTAATCTTCCTTGTTCATCCAAGTTAGCAACGGGATCAGCGGCACACCCCAGCCAATCCCCACCACAGCATAATAGATACCCTTGACCAAGATCAGGTCGGGCAACAGGCCGCCAATGGTTGCGGCCAAGGCGATATAGCCCGCCAAAAAGGCTAATATGCCAAGGCCGCCAATAATCTTTTTGATGCGCGGGGTCATAAAAATTCCATTACAGGCCAAATCGCAAAATCGCTCCGCCCTATGCCATAGGCGCGACCTCGCGTCACGGGGCATGGACGATAGCGCCGTGTCGGTCTAGGTCCTCATCTGTCTAATCCCCTCTGCGAAAGCGGCCCCATCTATGTTGTCATCGCCTCGTTCTGATCGCTCGCGTCTGGTTGCCGTTTGGCTATTTTTTATGGCTTGCCTTGTCTTGGCCATGGTGGTGGTGGGCGGTGCTACGCGCCTGACCGGCTCTGGCCTGTCCATCACCGAATGGAAGCCGGTCACAGGGGTGTTGCCACCGCTGAGCGCCCAAGCCTGGGCAATTGAATTTGCGAAATATCAGGCCATTCCCCAGTACCAGCTGATCAATAAGGGTATGAGCCTAGAGGCGTTTAAGGCGCTGTTTTGGTGGGAGTGGGCGCACCGTTTGCTGGGCCGCCTTGTCGGTTCAGCCTTTGCCCTGCCGTTTGTGGTGCTGCTGGTGTTGAAACAAATCCCCCGCCGCCTGGTCTGGCGGTGCTGGGCCTTGCTGGGTCTGGGCGGCCTGCAGGGGTTGGTCGGTTGGTGGATGGTCTCCAGCGGCCTAGCCGACCGGGTCTCGGTCGCGCCTGAGCGTCTAACCGTACATCTGGGCCTAGCCTTGATCTTGTTCATGGGCCTGATCTGGACGGCGCTGGAAGCGGCCTATGGCGAGGCGCGGCCTCAGCCGCGGCGATCGGCATGGCCATTGGCGGCGGCGGGCCTGTTAGGGTTTGTCTATTTGCAAAGCCTGCTGGGGGCCTTGGTGGCGGGCAATCATGCTGGCCTGATCTATAATGACTGGCCGCTAATGAATGGGCAGTTCTTCCCCAAGGAT